>JAPPIB010000042.1 GCA_028820695.1 Acidiferrobacterales bacterium
GAAAGCGGTAGTCGATAACCGATAAACCTGTTGCGGAACGCAACTTAGTTCAAGACCGGAATAAATGTAAAGTTTTAATCGGAAGTGACACTTAACGGACTTGATTGCCGTGCGATTATTGAACAACGATCATTGACACGTCGATAGGGAGGAAGTTACTACACTTAACCGCCATCCTTTGTGCCCTCCTTGGCTCTCATCGTATAGCGAACTCGAACGCTATGTTGGTGATGGTTCGAATACATTCCAACCGGGCCCACCAATTTAGAATCCGATACGATGAACTCCGATTACGCGGTCTAAGTGCGTATCGTTGCTTAGTATGGGTGAATCATATTGTTTCCCGATGGCGGCAATCCAAGTGTCATTGGAAGGTATGGGTGTGCCATTCCTCTTCAATTCCAATCGAATCTGTGCGTACCATTGAGCAGTTCTTCGATCAACTGAGGCAATTTCAATGTTCGGTAAGATTAGATTTAGCCAACGTGCATAACGGTCATAGTAACGAGACTGTTGAATGCCAAAATAATATTCGCCTAGGACGATGCTGGGAACTGAGACGCTATTTGCGTTGCCAAGAATTTCTTCTACTGCTTGAATTCCTTCTGCCCACGCTGATAGAGCGTTGGTATCCAGAATCATTGACAGTCGTTCTCGTCAACAACACCGAATTCTTCTTCGATGAGTTCGAGTATTCTGTGGTTTTCCTCTGCTAAATCAGCCAAGTCCCCAAAGCCAACCATCCAAGGTTTTTCATTCTGTTTGTGGCATGGCAAAACAACTGACTCCTCTATCAATCCAGAAACAAGTTGACTGAGAGTTATGCCTCGGATATCTGCAGCAGATTCAGCTTTCTTAAGGGTACTGTGACTTATTTCGATTACGGTTTTCGTCATTTCGCAGTTGGTAGAATTCTTTGCTAAAGGTTGGTTGTTTCTCGTCGAATTTGATAGTCACAAATTTCAATCCCATAGATTTTACTTTTTGTCGATCTTCATAGCAATTCGCGCATTAAACCGTTTGACCGTATGAGGAGGTGCGCTGAATTGAATCTGTGTACGATGAAATTTGTGAATCCGTGTTATTGTATGCGTATTCGCTGGTAAATGAACGCGATTCGAAAGTTTTTGAACAAACCGAGTTTTCGCAAGATCTGCATCACGCAAACTGGATCAATTGGATTCCGCGATCAATATTGACGACCTTGATAGGCCAGGCAATCATCTTAAGCTGCTCAAAGGGAATCGTAAAGGACAGTGGAGCATTCGCATTAATGATCAGTGGAGGCTTTGTTTCAGGTGGCCCGAAGACAGCTCAGGGCCGACGGATGTTGAAATCGTGGACTATCATTAGAATTGAGGAGACTTGCTATGCGTGAACCCATCCATCCCGGCGAGACGTTGCGAGAGGACCTTGACGAGCTCGGCATGAGTGCGGCCGAATTGGCGCGTCAGATTGAGGTTCCAGTGAACCGCATCACCGAGATTCTCAACGGTCGGCGTTCTATTACCGGTGATACGGCTTTGAGATTAGGACGATACTTTGGAACTTCTGGAGAGTTTTGGCTCAACCTCCAAAAACTCTACGAATTGCGCTTGGCACAGGAAAAAAACGGAGCAGAAATTTTCCAGTTGCCGACGCTTGATGCGAGTAAGGGACTGCGTGCGGCAAATTGACAGTGCGGCACACCCCTGGCGATTCAAGATACTTGTAATCTCGAACAGGAACCGCCTATGCCTTTAGAAGCAGGCGAATTTCGAATTTAAATTTGAAGGTTGCAGAGGTTCGGATACGCTGGAACGCCAGGCTAACTGGCATCAGGGCAGTCGGTGAAAGTCCGATGGACAGTAAATGTTAGCCACAAGCTGTCGCCGCGAGCCGTGCGCCAATATTCGCGAGGGTATTGGTGAAGTGTCGGCAGCGGTACGCATAGCCATGATGATTGAGCATCGAAAACGAAGATGTACAGAGTGTCGAGGCTGTCAGCGTGGCCGAAGGCAATATCGGCTGTACTGTAATGGTGAGGTGCAGCTGAGCTCTGCGGTTTCGAGGGAATCGATGAATGTGCGCACGCGCTGTGTCGGGACCTGGGAGGGGTTTATCTTTCCTTGACGGTCGTGTCAAGGACGCTGAAAGAAAGGAGGTATTCTGAATTTAAAGATGAACGGGGTAAACCAGTCGGATGCAGGCATAGTACTGATGACAGCGGCGAACAAAGAGGCGCAAGCCTTGGCGGAGTCGAACGAGGGAAGGGCTGCAACCAAAGGGAATCTGCGAAGCCGAAGTACGTGCTGCACACGGGGGCGGCAGAGCGTGTCACAGGCGGTGGAGCGGATACGGCAGGCTGTGAAGAGAAATCCGAAGGAGAAACTCACTGCGCTGTTGCACCACATATCGGTGGATACACTTTGCTGGTCGTTTTACTCATTGAAGAAAAATGTAGCGACAGGTGTTGATGGTGTTGTATGGGAAGAGTATGAGCGGGAGTTGGACAGTCGGTTGGCTGACCTTCACCGGCGCGTACACACAGGCGCATATCGGGCGTTGCCATCACGGCGGGTGAGTATACCCAAAGCCGATGGCGGGACACGATCGCTTGGCATTGCCGCACTGGAGGACAAGGTTGTTCAAAAGGCAGAAAGGCAAATCATCCAGACTCACAAAGTGGAAACTTTAAACCGGACTAGATGTAAAGTTTTAATCGGAAGTGACAACTGTCAATGCAATATTAAGCGGTGTCTCACCGCTGCGAGCTTGGAGAGAGAGTTGCGGAATCAATTTGTCATCACTAGCCAAGCAAGTCGGTGTCTCGAAGAGTTATCTGTCACAGATCGAGAATCGCCGTAAACGTGGCACACTAGCTCTTTATCGACGAATATCAGTAGTGCTAGATGTCTCCATTGATGATCTGGTTGAATGGAATGACCAGTGTTAACGACCCGGTTTGTTCAAAACCAGGGGAATGATACGTTCAATTTCGTTATCGAACGAACTGAAATCGAACCTCTATGGCAGTCGAGGTTCGGATACATTGGCGACCGGGCCCATCAAGTCTAGAATATTTCCAATGTTAGGTTTACCACGTTTGGGGTTTCTGTATATTTGTTCCGGGAATTGGAGATGGCAATTGATTCCTTTGCAATGAATGTTCTCGAATGTGGCAATGAAAGTCCGCATATCGATTCAGGTGGAAAGATGGATGTGTTTTGCCTGGTTTACCTGGAGTAATTAGTCCAATATGTTTATGCAGTTGCAATTTTACAATGCGGATAGCCTCTGAAATATCGCTATCGTTGGTGACTGCCACCGCGGAATCGAACTTGTTCATCCAGGCATCATTCAGCATGTGCACAGCGAGATTCACATCTGATCCCTTTTCTTCAGTACGAATTATTTCGGCAGTTCTGGGTCCATTGCCGGGGTATGCCAATGGTACACGTTTAATTTTTGTTTGAAACCGTCCGTAAATTATCTCAACTTCGTGGCAAAATGACGTTAAGGCTCGTAGATAGACATCTTGACGCTGTGGTATGGATTGGTCATCGGGACGTGATTGAACTCGCGCTGTGGAATACTTGATTTTCAGGATGTTATGGTCAGACGGCAAGAGATCATGAAACAATCCCGAAAGATCAAGCCATTTGTACGGGGTGTCTTTTAGCGACCCGTAAAATAGATTGAATCCGTCAATGTAGATATGTGTAAGAATTTTTGCTCTACGTTAGAAAAAAGCAGGGGCTTCACAAGGAAGCCCCGCACCCTGCGCTCGAAACCACAGGGGTAATTACCTGTCAATATATATGATCCTATCCGGCACAGTCAAGATTTTTTTGGTGGAAACATGAACTGATTCTGGGATACCCGTATGCCGACACTTTGAGTCGGTCAAAATTCGCCAAATTGAAAGAACTGAGATATTCAAGCAGCAAAGGAGAATTGCGAGCTGCATTTGATTCATCAGTATCGGACCATTAAGGTCAGCACAGTAATGCACTGAATTTGGATGGAATTGGTAAACTTTCTCCTCAATCCCATTTCATTCCTGAATCTAATTCAATCCACTACTTGGCAATGAATCCTTAATTCGTGTCTGTCAGAAAACCATAAATGGTATAGTTATGTTAATCATAACAATGACGTAGGGGCAGACAAGCGGCACCGAAAGTACTCCAGTTCAAGCCGATTTTCCGCCTAAACGAACTAAAAACACCTGATGCATGCGATTTTGGCAAAATCTTCAGGCAAATACCATGCGAAAAGTCGAATCCACACAGTATGAACTTGGCGCCAGTTACATCAGCGATATCGTCATCAATCCGAAATCCAGAGACGACATCCCGGCCTTGCTGATTGGCCTGCAACACCTTGATACCGACACCCCGACGCGAGACAAACTGTTTGCGTAGCTTGAAGCGGAAGTCAATCCCACAGCGCGCAAGGACACCGGGCGTCCCGGCATGGAGCTTTGGCGCATCTTGGTGCTCGCGATCCTCAAACAGGGTTTGGGCTGTGACTACGACCGGCTCACCCATATCGCGAATCACGACAGCTTGGTTCGCAAGATGATGGGCCACGGTGTGCTTGAGCATGTCTACGAGCGGCAGACGATTGCAGACAACATCAAGCTGCTCAGCCCTGAGCTTCTCGCCAAGGTCAGCCAGCTGGTCGTTGAAAGTGGACAGGCGATGGCCAGAAAAAAAGCCTGGCGAGCCATTGCGAGGGCGGGCTGATTCGTTTGTCGTCGAAACAAACCGTCCCAAATCCTCTTACTGCTCGTATCTGACAGATGGCAAACAAGTTCTTCTTGCAACCGTAAGTATCAAACCGGATTTTTCGAACACGAATCTCCATAGTCCGCCGTTAGCAAACCTCGACGGAAATTGGAGATTTCAGGTAAAATACCTCTCACTCAGCAGTAGCTGTAAGTGCGGTCCAGTGTAAGCCCGGACCGAAACAGACCAGCGCATGTATGTCAAAGGACCTCAGCGCCAGTCGTTAAATTGGAGTCATGCCCGAGCAACGGGATTCCAAAAGGGCTTCTCGCGTTGATTTGATGATCAGCTTGCCGGCGCGAATAAGTTCAGGGCTAAAGCGGTACCTCGAGTAATCCTTTCAGTTCCCTCCAGGCGCCAGACGAGGTAATTGCAATGGATGGTAAAGGATTCAAGACGAGAGCAGTCAGGGCAGGTCAGTCCAGAACCGAGGAGAACGAGCACAGCGATCCGATATTCGCGACCTCAAGTTTCGTATTCAGGGACTCGGCTGAGGCTGCTAGCCGGTTCGCCGAGACAGAACCCGGCAATGTCTATTCCAGGTTTACCAATCCGACTACCCGGGCGTTCGAGAACCGACTGTCGAAGTTGGAAAACGCGCATTTCTGCAGCGGAACCGCATCCGGTATGGCCGCGATTCTCGCAATATGCATGACTACATTGAAATCCGGTGACCACATTCTTGCCGGGCGTGGCCTGTTTGGCTCGACTGTCAATCTGTTTTCCAACATTCTAACCAGGTTCGATATCGAAACGACATTCATCTCTCCGACCGATGCTCAGGACTGGCGGGAGAAGTTGCGCAACAATACCAGGTTGATATTTGTGGAGTCTCCGTCAAACCCGCTTTGCGAGATCGTCGATATAGCCGAACTGGCCGCTGTCTCACGCGAAAAAGGCGATTGCATCGTGGTGGTCGACAACGCTGCATGTACACCGGCACTGCAACGACCATTGGAACTGGGAGCCGATGTCGTCGTGTACTCCGCCACCAAGTTTCTCGATGGTCAGGGCAGGGCTGTCGGGGGTGCAGTAGTCACGAACGAATCTGATATCGCGGACCGCATAGTCGGGTTCTTGCGTACCGCTGGACCTTGTATGAGCCCATTCAACGCATGGATTTTCCTCAAGGGCCTGGAAACTCTGGCGATCAGAATGTCCGAATCCTGTGCCAGTGCATTGAAAGTCGCAAATTGGCTGAATGCCCAGCCGAATGTCACTCAGGTGCATTATCCGGGTCTGATTGGTCATTCCGGTCATGAGCTCGCAAAACAACAGCAAAGTGACTTCGGGGCGATTCTTTCGTTTGAGGTTGACGGTGGGAAGTCTGCCGCCTGGAATCTCATAGATCGATTGGAAGTGTTCTCAATCACCGGAAATCTGGGTGATGCCAAAAGCACGGTCAACCATTCAGCATCGACTACACACGCGCGAATCCAACCCGAAGACCGGAAACGGGCTGGCATTACCGATGGACTGATTCGACTGTCGATTGGACTCGAGGACGCAGACGACCTGATCGCTGACTTACGGGCTGGCCTGGGCTAACCTGAACTGTCATGATTGCCGCTCAGTCGTGTCTCATCATGACGCAAACCGAATATCCACCGATCCGTCGTAACATCCTCAAGATAGTGGAATGGCCTATGAGACATTCCCTTGAAGCCCGGACCCGGCATCAGTATTACGTCACCGGGTAAGTTCACAACTTCCATTGAGCCCGTCTTCACTCGGTCCCGGCTGATATGGAATCTCCCGTGCCCTGAGAGTACGAAAAGACAAATCATATGCCGGTAGTCGGTTCGGTCACGATGTGGTGTGATGCCGATACAGCCAGGCACATATTTTTGTATGATCCAGTCGTTGAAAACAACGTCAGCGTCAAACAGATCACATCCTGCAATACTGTCGTTGAAAAGAGTCTGAAAGTCACGCACAAGCTCACCGAAGGCACCATTCATGCACAGTTGAGTTTGTAGAAACATTTCCTGTCTCACTTCATTCTTACCGCGTCCCATCGAATTGTTGATGTAGCGAAGCGGATAGCTTTGTGCCTCTTCAAGAAGTTCGAGTCGAAACTCTTCGGTCAGAATCGGTATCGATAGCGCGCGAATGTGGTGAAGCATCTGGATCGCTCCGGCCATATGCGCTGTGCAAATACGGAAAGTTGACATGCTCATTCAATGAAATTACCAGCGACAGTTCGAGATTCACCGCACGCTCACCCGGAATTATTTGTGATATATTTCCATCTTGATTGAATAACGTACAATAGAATCTATCGATATTCAGATACCACCATCCCAGAATAATTTCAAATCAATAAAGTGAACTTGACTGTCACGAGTGTGGTAGGGGAGAAGGCATTATATGAGTAATGGGGATGACTTAGGCCCACGCTTAGCCGCAATAAAGAACGCAGAGGTGATCAAAAGCTTCTGCTATACCTGTCCTTGGCAGTGTCCAACCGAAGTGTTCGTGCGCGACGGGAAAATTGTCTATCACAAAGGTAATCCCGAATCGCCAAACAATATCGGCTCAAGATGTGCCAAGGGTATGGCCAGCTGGTACGTAACCCGGGACCCAGATCGTCTGAAGTACCCGATGCTTCGAACCAACCCGAAAGGGGAACCCGGAAAGTTTCAGCGCATCTCCTGGGATGAGGCATATTCCTATATCGCGGACAAGCTGCGTTCCATCGCTGACCAATATGGTCCGGAAGCAGTTGCGCTGACTTGCCATCATGACCCCAACACCCAGTTCTACCGGCATTTGCTCGGCGAATTGTATGGTTCGCCGAATATGTATGCGCATACATCAGGATGCGAGCAGGACCGCAGGTCAGCGTGTCTGACAATGTTCGGACATGTATTTCCAATGCACGACTTCGCAAATTCGAGGTATGTCATGCTCTGGGGCATGAACAATCTAGGGGCCAATCAGGGACTGTGGGAAAGTCGGGCATTGATCGACGCAAAGAAAAATGGGTGTAAATTGGTGGTGGTTGATCCGAATTTCACCGAAACTGCCCAAAAAGCGGATGAGTGGATACCCATTAATCCGGGAACCGACGGTGCGCTGGCACTGGCAATGTGTCACAGCATTGTCAGTAATCGTCTGTATGATCAGGATTTTGCCAACAACTACTGCAACGGTTTCGATGGGTTTCGCGATCATCTTCAGGACAAGGGATATTCCCCTCAATGGGCCGAGTCGATCTGCGGCGTCAGCAAGCAGACAATAGAACGCCTGGCGAGAGAGTTCGCGACGACCAAGCCAGCCATGTCGGCAATCTTCAAGGGCTCGGGCTACTACACCAACGGAGCGGACGCCGGAAGGGCATGTTATGCCTTGAATGCCATTTGTGGTGAAGTCGACAAGCCTGGAAATCTACATCTCAAGGATTGGGCGCCTCTCGGGCTGCCAGTCGTTATTCCGGATGAGGCCAAGACAGCCCCTTCCAAGGGCCCGCTGCATGCGGAAATGGGATATCCCCTGGCTCCGGATCTTCCCAATTCAAAGTTGCCTGATGCCGTCATCGATGGCAATCCGTATCCTGTGAAGGGGTTGTTCGTTCACGCCACCAATCCGGTGATGAGTGATCCGAACCGAGACCGTGTTATCGAGATGTTCAGACATCTTGAGCTTGCGGTCGCGTGTGAACTCTACATGAGTGAAACCGCACTGGAATGCGATATTGTCCTTCCCGAAACCTCATTCTATGAGCAGGCTGAAATCCGTCAGGGTATGTGGCTGGGTCCGCAGGTTGTTCTGTGTCAACCGGTTGTCGCACCGGTCGGGGAGTCTCAGCCGCCCTATGAAATTGCCAAGGGTATCGCACAGAAGATGGGCTGGGGAGAGTATTTCCCCTACGAAACCTGGGAAGACTGGGGCGAAGTCATGATGGAAACAGTGCCGATGTCCCTGGAAGAACTGAAAGGCAAGGGATTCTGGGCCGGTGAGATCCGTTACAACCGGGTTCCCGAAGGGCTTCCGACTCCATCCGGAAAAATCGAGATTCATTCGAGTGCTTACGTAGAAGCCGGATTCAGCGGGTATCCCGAATACACGGAGCGCAGCGTGATACCGGACGAGGAGTATCCATTGCAACTGACCCATTCAAAACTGAGCATGCATTGCAACATCGTAACCCAGAACAATCCGTATCTGATGGAGATATGTGGAGAGAACTGGGTGGAAATCAACAGCAAGGATGCGGCACAATACGGAATTGCAGATGACACGATGGTGATACTTGAGTCGCCGAAAGACAAGATCGAAATCAAGGCGAAAGTCGTTGAGGGTCTGGTGCCGGGCTGCGTCAGCGTCCGTCATGGCCACGGATTCGGACATTGGGCGATGGGTTCGACCGCCAAGGGCCACGGTGCCCATTCAAACAATCTGATGGACATTTATACCAACCCGATAACCGGTGCGAACTGCTATAACGAGTGTAAAGTTCGCATTCGGGCAGCGTAACGCTGGAGGATATTGGAATGCAACATGGATTTTATTTCGATCATCACAGATGCGTGAAGTGTCACGCCTGTGAGATCGCATGCAAGTCCTGGAACGAGATTGATATCGGTCCGCGCTGGCGGGAAGTCGTCAAGATCGAATCGGGAGTGTTCCCAAATGTCACGGCGATGAATGTTTCAATGGCATGCATGCATTGTGGCGATGCACCATGCCAGAACGCCTGTCCGGTCGGTGCAATTTCCAAAAGTGTTGAAAACGGCATTGTGACCGTTGATGAGAACACTTGTATTGGATGTGGATTCTGCACTTTTGCCTGCCCGTTCAATGCGCCTCAATTGAGTGCGACCGCCGGCAAAATGGAAAAATGTAATTTCTGCCAGACTCCAGGCAGGGAAAGACCGCTTGACATGCCTCGTGCCTGTGAGGAAATCTGTCCGACCAATGCGATCTCCTCCGGGCCGATGACAAAATTGGCAACCGAAAATCGTGCGACTGCGGCGAAGCGTCTGGCAGCACAGGGATTTCCGGGAATGGTGACAGATGCTGCCGCAAGATTCGGACCCGGTAGCTGACCACATCAGTATGGGCCAAGACTCGAATATGAACCGCCCGAGGTGACATTCCATGGCTGAAATTATCGGTAAGGCGATCCCCCCGCAAAGAAAGCGGGTGATTGATGCCTTGCATCTGCGCGAACCTGATCTTGTTCCGGTCGGTTTGTGGGGGACAATTGAGGGATACCAGAACCTGCGAAAGGGGATTGGTATGGACTATAAAGCCGATCCGAAAGATTATCGGACTGGCTCAACCACTTGGACAACCGACGTCAGTTTCGAACTTGACGTGGCCTATGAATTGGATGTCGATTTCATGCGGATTGCGATTGGCACACCCGGCGGCTCACCGGGTTTTCGGGAAATCGCGTTCGACGAGATTCCCTTCGATATGGGAATCCCACCCCCGGATATGGACATCAACGTAGATGAATGGGGTGTCATTCGCAAGTGGACACCCCACGAACAGGGCGGCTATTACGAAATGATCGGATACCCGCTGTTTCACGCGACCAGCGCGCCGCTTGAAGAAGGGCTGAGAATTCTGGACGAATTTCCCTGGCCGGATCCATGGGATGACTCGTGCCTTGAGGATGCACCGATACCCGGAATGACATTGCGCGAATACTGCAAGTTCATTCATGAGGAGACTCCCTTCGCATTGTTGGGTCAGGGCGGCCGCGGCGGAATTTTCGAACAGGCCAAATACATGGTTGGATATGCGAAAATCTTTTCGGACTTCATCGAGTCCCCGGATTTCCTGGAAGCCATGCTGACACGCCTGACCGATATTGAGATCGACTTCAACAAGGCAATCATCGACGAGTGTGGTGAGTACCTGGACTGGTTGCGGATGAGTCCGGAAGATCTGGCCAGCGAGAAGACTGCCTTTCTCTCGCTTCGGATGTTTGACCGTCAGGTCAAACCTCACTATATCCGGGCGTTCAGAGAAATCAAGGAATACTACCTGAAGAAAAATCCATTGGGTAAGATTCAGTTTCACAGCTGTGGTGCGATTCCAGAGCCATTCATGCGTGGATTGATTGAGTCGGGAGTCGATGGGTATGACAGCCTGCCGCCGAAAGTGGCGCGGCACTCCAATCCGGCAGCCAAGAAAAGACAGCTCGGCAAGGAAATGTTCTTTTATGGCGGCATTGATGTGCAGGAAACCCTTCCATGGGGAAGTGTCGAAGATGTCCGTAACGAGGTTCGTCAGAGAATTTGGGAAATGGGCCACGGCGGCGGTTTCCTCCTCAGTTCGTCACATCGGCTGGAACACGATGTTCCCACTCAGAATGTTCTGGCAATGATTGAAGAAGCAAGAAGCTATGGCGTGTATCCTCTGCCCAGTGAACCGCCACCCGGAGCGGATACTGGTGAGGGGTATGAACCATGGTCTGGCGAGCGCAAGCGAAGACGGCGACCGGTTCGCAAAGCGGCGTAAGTTTTTGTTCCTTGGTAGATAACTGATATGGCTCTATTTATTGAGACGGAAAAAGAATGGGATCTTGAAGATCTTCAATACGACTATGAGGACTCTTTGGAAACTGACAGGTGGTCCGATGCACCACAGGAGATCAAGGAGTTGTTTCATGAAATCGAGTGGAACATTATTGACGGGGAGCACGAAGATACATCCGATCTGATTCACCCGGCGCTCGACTCGGACGTCTCACCCAGAACTCTGGTTGCCGGTCCAATGGCAACCGGCATTGCCGAAGTCGGGCGACGCTTCAAGATGGATGAGTATTTTCTTCCTGAAGTCATGATGTCTGCGAAGTGCATGCATGCTGCGCTCGGAATTCTCAAGCCGCTGATCATCGCTGAGAAATCCGAGGACATCGGAACTGTCGTGGTCGGCACCGTTCAGGGTGACTTGCACGATATCGGAAAGAAGATCGTCGCGATGATGCTCGAGGCGGCGGGCTTTACAGTGATTGATCTCGGAGTCACAGTCCCGCCAGAGGATTTTATTGCTGCGATTCGCGAGCACAACCCCCAGATTGTTGGATTTTCGGCGCTTCTCACAACGACGATGAACATGCAGTGGGAAACCATCAAGCAGATCTCAGGCGAAGGACTTCGCTCTGACGTGAAGGTGTTTGTCGGAGGCGCACCGATAAGTCAGGCCTGGTGCGACAAGATCGGTGCAGACGCCTATGGTGTTGATGCCTTGGTCGCAGTTGAAAAGGCCAAAGCCTGCGTTCAGGAATATCAGGACATCAAGGGCGGGGATCCTGCCTTGCACACTGCGTTGCTTGCAATGGATGCAGAGAGAACCGCGGAACAGGCAGCCAAAGCGGCGGCTGCGGCGGGCTGAGCCGACTTATTGTCCAGTCGTCGATTCCGAGTCCGGTTTATGGATTTGATCTGACAGATGGATAAGACTGCCCACGAGCTTCGGCGCCAGCTAAGGCGCACGTTTCTGCCGCTGGTTGCGGGCGTAGTGATGTTTACCCTCAAGCTGTCCGGACAGTTCGGAGCCGGGTCCGGATATGGCTTGCTGTTGGTTTCAGTGTGTCTGATCACTGCCGGAGTGGTTGCGACAGCACTGCTCGTTTTTACCCGTAGATTCTCCACAGAATCACTGACCGGCGCACTCAGGTGGTTGCTATGGGCAGGCGGTTGGCTATATGTGATTGCGGTTTTCGATCTGTCTGGATATTACGTTGCCGAAGGGTTGGCCGGTAATGTCGAATTAAGATGGATGCTGTTCGGCCCTCTGGCATTGGCGACGTTAGCCCTGTTCGATATCGGACTGTATCGGATTCTCGTACAGAAAAATCGTCCAAGCTGGGTCCGATATCGTCAGCACATCAGCCGGGAACATGCAGAACCGGAAGCTGCGCGCAAGACGTTTGTGATGGATGTAGTCCTGCATACAAGCCTGCTTTCGGTCAGCGGATTTCGCTGGCTCCGGCATACTCTGATCTATTGGGGATTCGTATTGCTGTTCGGGGTTGAGATCATTGCGGTTTTCGTTCGTGAGGGTATCCCTGCGTTCGGAATGATCGACATCTGGGAAATTCCGGGGCATCCGGTGCGATTGGCCTTCGATTTCGCCTTTGAATTCTTTGGTTTCATGGTGCTGGCAGGGTGTTTAATGTCATTTATGTGGCGTGTCAAGGCCGGCGGGACTCAGGAGCAGAAATTTGCCGATACGCCATCAGTCCTGTTTCTTTTCCTGGTCGTTTTCAGCGGTTTTGTAGTTGAGGCGGCCCGTTTCGCGACCGATGGTGCGCCTGATGGCAGCGGTTATTCATTTGTCGGATTTGCACTGATGTTGATTATGGGTGAAAATGTGAATTTGCTGGTTGGTATCTATACGCCAATTTGGTATTTTCACGTATTTGGCTCGCTGGCATTTATTGTCTATGTGCCGGCGTTCCGGCTGATACACTCGTGTGCGACGCCTATCGGAAGGATAATCACTTCGCAGAAGAGGATACTGTCGAGCAAGCGAATGCATTCGATCAGGGGGCTGGCAATGCGTACCGGTGGCAAGTTGAATTCAGAAGTAGAGATGGATTGACAAATGAGCAAAGTTATCGCAATTTATGGTAAGACATGTTGTCTGAAATCGGATGTTGCACGCGCAATATCTCGTCTGACCGGCTACAAACTCGCAAGCCGGGGGGAAGCCGTAACGACCCAGGCGCTCATGCACAAGCTGGCAAATGGTAACGAAGTCGACCTGGATTTTCATAAACAGCTCGATGAGCGTACACGGTCAATGCTGTCCTGGCCTGATCCTGTCGTGATATTGGAAAGCCGGTTCATAGACTCTGTTCTTGGCAGCCATGATGACGTTTTTTATGTCCACGTGAAGTCAGGGGATGAAGTGAGAAATGAGCGATGGATGCATCGGCGGGAAGAAGGAGGTGGTCGGACGCGACAAATCGGCGAGGGCGTTGCACAGCGCGACAGTGATGACGAAGCATTACGCGAGCAGCTATATCCGGATGTGTCGCAAGTCAAGCCGAACATGAGCATTGATACGACCGAAGGTGACGTATACGGCTATGCCGTCCAAATATGGTCGACGTTTACGGGCGAAGACCTGCAGCATCTTGTCGACTCTGCAGGCCAGGTCATGGACAAGAAGCAGACTAAAGGTCTCAAACCCGGCCCGGCGACCGGTACCGTTGCAATCTACAACGCGTTAAGAAATCCTTTCGGAGGGTATATAACGGACGACGAGAGCGGACGCAAGGTATTCATTCACAAAAGTGCTGTTGAATCAGCAGGTTTTGGCGAACTTCACATCGATCAGCGAGTTGCCTATCGAATCGTAGAGGACGGTTTCGGCGGATTCAGGGCTGTTGAAATCCAGAATCAGTAAAGTGGGAATTCTGTGCCAACGTTAAGGGACGTACTGCCTCAGCTGGACCAGGACGACTCGTATCGCGATTGCGGTGCGTATCCGCTAAGGGATGTCCAGGTCATTCAGATCAAGCTTGGCATTGGAGCGCCATGCTCGTCCCGCGATGAATTGTTTGCGCCTTGGCCGGGCGAGGAAGCGGACATTGAGAAGTGGTACGTATTGGATAACAACACAGCTGTCGGCGTGAAAGTCAACGGTGATGGCGTGTACGAGTTTCCGCTTTATGACATGGAACAGTCGGATGCCTGAAACACAATTACCCGCATGTCCACAAAAAGCCCCTTATGTAGTCAACGTTGAGTGCGGCGTTCTGTACGCGTGGTGCAGTTGCGGCTTAAGCGATACCCAGCCGTGGTGCGACGGTAACCATAGGGGTACGAATTTCAAACCGATCAAGTTTGTTGCTCCTATTTCCGGTGAGTATTACATGTGTGGGTGCAAGCAATCGGATAATGCGCCATATTGTTTCGGGAACTGTATGGGCCATGCGCCTCCGAGCGGCTCGGGTGCCGCAGTCTGAAAGCCGATGTACTACCGAGTAGTCGTGCGTCACAACCTGGTTGAGGAAATTCGCCATCAGCAGTCGCTTTCGGAAAGACAGAGTCTGTTGCATTCGAATCTGGAAGCGGGTACTTTGCTGTCACAGAACTTCCGACAGACTGGTTGCATAGACGGGGAGTATTGTTTTGATGACTCACAACGGGCAAAGTTGTTCGCTTCAGTCTGCATGGACTTCATTTCAAAGTTGCTGGATAGCAGGTCTGCGCGGATTGAGTGCCTTAACCATGACGAGGAGTACCTGGCTGACGACATCAAGAGACATCAGTGACCGAAAGAATCGAACAATGACAGGAATGGTCGGAGTGCCAGTATTGGTCGCAATGCTGTTGTTGGTTGCGAGCCCTGTTGCAATTGCGGATCGAGAACCTGACTACGAGCGCGAGGAAAGGCTGGCACAAGAGGCAATCGCCGGTTTATTCGATGGTGAAGTCATCTATCTGAATGACGGGAAAAGAGAATTTCTGTCGTTGCTGTCTGAGCCGGAAGATTCGGAATTCGATGGTGCGGTACTCCTGCTGCATGGCAGGGGTTTTCATCCGGATTGGCCGCAGGTGGCAGGGCCGTTGCGGGAAGGTCTTGGCGAATTGGGAATCACAACGCTGTCACTCCAGATGCCGGTTCTTGCCAAAGACGCCAAATATTATGAGTACCTTGAGATTCTGGACGAGTCATTCCCTCGAATACAAGTCGGGATTGATTACCTGATGAACAGCAATTATGGGTGGATAGCGGTTGTAGCACATAGTTGTTCGGTCCACATGACAATGGGATGGATCAAGGAAATTGATAATGTGCCTTTTGACGCTTATGTCGGAATCGGCATGGGTGCCACAGACTACGGACAACCGATGCTTGAGGAATTTCCGTTGTCTTCGATTCCCGTTCCGGTACTGGATGTTTTTGGTGATCAGGACTACCCGGCCGTGATCAATGCAGCTGACAGAAGGGCTGCGGCGATTGTGGCGGCGGGAAATTCCAGGTCACAGCAAATTCAACTGTCGGGACCGGATCATTTTTTTGAAGACTACGAAGACGTTCTGGTCGAGACCGTTGGAGAGTGGATACTGGCCGCTCGCAAGCCTGAATGAAGTTACTCCTGTTTCAGGATTTCATCAATATCGAGATGTCTGATATCCTCACCCTTGACATAAAAGATCACGTGCTCGCAAATATTGCAAAGTCGGTCACCGATTCTTTCGAGTGAACGAATTGCCCATAGGGTCTCAATTGCGTCAGGCACGGAATTCGACTCGGCCATCATCCATTTTTTTATTTTCTTGAGGGTCGTTTCAAACTTCTTGTCGACTTTCTTGTCTTTTCTGATCAGGGTGAGCGCTCCGGCATCATCTTCCTGTTCGAACACGCGCAATGTCTGAATCAGCAACTTGTGCACTCGTGCAGCCAGTTCTTCAATATCATCATCTTGCGGAGAATCTCCGCCATTGGAAACAACTCTGCTGCCCATCTCGAACACCCGGTGCACCTCGTCTCCCATACGTTCCATATCGTTCACCGTCTTGATGATCATGATGATGAATCTGAGGTCGCTCGCAATCGGTTGCCGTCGGGCGAGGATCTCGACACATTCCCTGTCAATCTCGACTTCAAGATTGTTGATCACTGTCTCGGTTTCCAAAACTTCACGTTCGAGTAACCGGTCACCGTGAATGAGAGATTGGATTGCGCGCCTCAACTGTTTTTCAATCAGTTGCCCCATCTCGAGTGTTCTGTCACTCAGTTGTCGGAGTTCGACGTCGTACTTTGCTGAATAGTGGCCTGATATCATCGTTTTCGAATTAACAATCGGTGCTGATTTTACCTGGATTGTCATCGTTGAGATAGTTTGTGCACGAGACGCCAACATGGGGGTCGGCGACGAATGTCTAGTTCAACACTGTGGAAATCATCTGCATTGATTTTTGATCTGCTAATTAATTGTACTTTATCCGCCACTTAGGCTGTGCAAGTTTAAATCGAATGAAATGATGAATTAAGTGCGCTCATCTCCAGACGGTTGGCAGGCAAAACGCGTTCGGAAGGTTGCACCAAGCGTCCAATGCCGGCGGAAGAGCCGATCGAGAACAGCTGGCAGGGTGCCGTTGCATTCGAAATC
The DNA here is from genome assembly GCA_028820695.1 of Acidiferrobacterales bacterium. Taxonomy (NCBI): domain Bacteria; kingdom Pseudomonadati; phylum Pseudomonadota; class Gammaproteobacteria; order Acidiferrobacterales; species Acidiferrobacterales bacterium. The sequence continues at coordinate 16,864 of JAPPIB010000042.1, forward strand.
CCCTGTCTGGAAAAGAGTTACATAATTTAACAGGAATATCCTTATAGAACGATTGACTGTCACGTTCCGATTACGATCGGCAAACTGCCATGAATAAAGGAGTCTTGGAACCACAGGGGCAATAAAACTTGACAAACATGAATATTTCGCTAAATTAGCCAATGAAACTGTTTAGTTTCTGAACCCTTTTTTGATGACCTTACAGGTCGACATTTTCTTCTTCAGGAGATTGAAATGGTCCATTTGGCATCAAATCTCAGGGGTTACCTGACTGTTCTGGCTGTGATGCTAGGGTCCTTTCCGATGGCTGTTCAAGCTGACGAACGAGACTATATCAGTATTGTTGGATCTTCTACGGTCTATCCTTTTGCAACGGTGGTTGCGGAACGTTTTGGAACCGGTACGGAGTATCCAACTCCAATTATTGAATCGACAGGCTCCGGCGGCGGTCTGAAACTGTTCTGTACAGGTATCGGAGTCAAGCATCCTGACATCACGAATTCCTCAAGGCGGATCAAGCAATCTGAAGTCGATCGCTGTGCAAAAAGTGGTATTACAGGAATCGTCGAAGTTAAGTTCGGGTACGACGGTATTGTCATTGCGAATTCAGTTGAAGCCGAGCCATTCGTTTTGACGAGAAGAGAGATTTTTCTTGCGCTTGCGAAGCATGTTCCTTCGCCGGATGACTCTGAGACATTGGTCACAAATCCTTACAAGACATGGAAGGATGTCAATCCTGAATTACCTGATGCGGCGATCCGCGTTCTCGGACCACCACCGACATCGGGTACTCGAGATGCATTCGCCGAACTCGCTCTTGAGGGTGGTTGTGAGACTTTCGAATGGATCAAGGCAATTGAAATATCTGACAAGAAGCGCTACAAGTCGATCTGTCACGCTGTTCGTGAAGACGGTGCGTGGGTTGAAGCCGGTGAAAATGACAATATCATCGTTCAGAAATTGAACGCGGATAAACAATCGCTTGGGGTTTTCGGATTCAGTTTCCTGGATCAGAATTCAGATCTGGTACAAGGCGCTGTTATTGATGGCGTTGCCCCTGAGTTCGAAAATATTGCAGACGGCTCCTATGCCATCTCTCGCTCCCTGTACTTCTACGTTAAATCTGCACACATCAACCTGATTCCTGGAATCAAGGACTATGTTGCAGAATTTACCAACGAGCGTGCTTGGGGTGATGACGGCTATCTGGTGGACAAAGGAATGATCCCCATGCCAGAAGCCGAACGTTCTGAGTTTAAGACAGCCGCCAAGGAACTAAGGTCCGTCAAACTCGCTTCCCATTGAATTGACGGTTTGGAGTGAACCATTGTTGGTTCGACCAACGGTTGACAAAACCCGGGATAGTCGAGCTTGTCCGCAAGATTCATAAAGTCAAGAGTGTCAGGCAATGCATCAACTACCATTTCGGATCACAAGAGTCTGCAATTTGCAGTCTGCGCGATACCGGTCGAATAATGAAGCTTTTGAATTTGCTGCAATGATCAATGACAGGATGAGTGGCGCATGAACGCCTGGACATTGGCAATCATCATGCTTGTGATGTCGTCGCTGTTCTACGCGATTGCGAAAAAACGTTCACTGCGAATTGCCGAAGGTATCGGAGGTATCAGGAATCTGCATTCCGCACCAAGGTATTACGGCGTTGTCGCGGCCGCCCTGTTCGCGATTCCAGCGCTATCAGTGCTTGGTTTGTGGATCAGTGTGGACGAAAGCATCATATTACGCATGGTATTGTCCGAATTCTACGCAGACATGCAGTTCGCTGATCAGGCCGATAAGGACTGGGTGGTCAGTCAGATCCAGATTTACGCCCAGTCGGGCCAGCTTGTTGCGACAGAGAATGTTCAGGTCCTGACCGCAGCAGCAGATCGTTATCAGCATCTGGTCAATCTAAGCGACACCTTGCGTAACGCATCGATACTGGTGCTGGGCGCGATTATCAGTTTCATATTCATTGTCTTGATCTCCGCAAAAGTACGTGCTCGCGTAATTGCTGAGTCAATCACCAAGCTGTTGCTCCTAGCCAGTTCCCTGATTGCAATTTTTACAACGCTGGGAATCGTTCTATCGGTATTGTTTGAGGCCATATTGTTTTTTCAGAAAGTCCCCGTACATGAATTTCTGTTTGGACTCGAGTGGAGCCCTCAGATTGCGATTCGAGAGGATCAGGTCGGGTCGTCAGGTTTATTTGGAAGTGTACCGCTGTTTACTGGGACACTGCTTATTGCCGCAGTAGCGATGGGTGTTGCGGTGCCGGTCGGCTTGCTATCAGCGATTTATCTGGCCGAATACGCCTCGACGAAAGTCCGTTCGTTCGCAAAACCCGCACTGGAGATCCTTGCAGGTGTTCCGACTGTAGTGTACGGCTTCTTTGCGATACTTGTAGTCGCGCCCTTGCTTCGAGAGTTTGGTTTTACGCTGGGACTCGACATTGCGCAGGAAAGCGCTCTGGCGGCGGGTGCGGTCATGGGAATTATGATTGTTCCATTTGTATCGTCACTAACCGATGATGTCATTACCGCATTGCCGCAGTCGATCCGGGAAGCATCTTTGGCTTGCGGGGCAACGAAGTCGGAAACCATCAAGAAGGTCGTGCTTCCAGCAGCACTGCCGGGAATAGTAGGATCGCTTCTACTCGCGGTTTCCAGGGCGATTGGAGAAACGATGATTGTCTTGATGGCTGCCGGCCTGGCAGCCAGACTGACTGTAAACCCACTGGAGTCGGTCACGACCGTAACGGTGCAAATCGTCACGCTTCTCGTTGGCGACCAGGAATTTGACAGCGCAAAGACACTTGCGGCATTTGCGCTGGGACTGACACTGTTTGTCGCAACACTGCTGTTGAACGTTACGGCACTGTATATCGTTCGCAAGTATAGTGAACAATATGAATAGCGTTGAAGCTCAGCAATCAAAGGTGGTGTGGGAGAGTCCTCACTTCAGAAAGCGTCTGAAAAGACGCAATTCTGCCGAAGTGCGTTTCAAATGCTATGGCCTCGGTGCGGTAATACTGGGCGTGATATTTGTCTTTTCGCTATTCGCTAGCATTGCGGTCAATGGGATCAGTTCGTTTTGGCAGACTCAGATCCAACTGGAGGTCCACTTTGACTCGGGCGACATCGATGCAAACGATCTGCGAGGCGGGAATTATGGCAAATTGATCAAACAGGCGATGTACAAGCAGTTTCCAGACGTTACCAAGCGCAAGCAGAAACGGGAACTCTCGAGAATTGTCAGCATCGGAGCCAGTTTCATCCTGCAGCGACTGGTTGCAGATGATCCGTCACTTCTCGGCACGACGAAGACACTGTGGGTGCCGGTGGATGATGAATTCGATATGCTGTTCAAGCACGATATCGGGAGGGACGGCAGGTCTCGTTTGTCCAAAAATCAGATTGACTGGTTTGATCAGTTGGTTGATCGCGGATTGATTCAAAGTCGGTTCAACAAGTTGTTCTTGACCGCTGGTGACTCCAGGGAACCTGAGCTCGCAGGTTTGCGAGGGGCGTTGACAGGGTCATTTCTGATGATCTTGGTTACTTTGCTGATATCTTTTCCGGTCGGTGCGGCCGGTGCGGTTTATCTACAGGAATTTGCGCCGCGCAATCGGTTTACAGACATTATCGAAATCAATATCAACAACCTTGCTGCAGTGCCCTCGGTCGTTTTTGGCTTGCTGGGCTTGGCCGTCTTCATTAATTTCTTCGGCATGCCCAGATCGGTACCGCTGGTGGGTGGGCTGGTATTGAGTCTGATGACGATTCCGACGATTATCATCGCTGGTCGAGCTGCGTTGAGGGCCATTCCTCCATCAATACGCGAAGGATCGCTTGCACTTGGAGCATCAAAGACTCAAACTGTGATACAGGAAGTTGTTCCGCTCGCGATGCCGGGATTTCTTACGGGCACGATAATCGGATTGGCGCAGGCTTTGGGTGAAACTGCACCTCTGCTGATGATTGGCATGGTCGCATTCATTGTGGACATACCCGGCGGTTTACTGGACCCTTCGACGGCTCTTCCGGTACAGATCTACCTGTGGGCGGACAGCCCTGAGCGGGCTTTTTTGGAAAAAACTTCAGGGGCGATATTGATTCTTCTGGGCTTTTTGTTCACAATGAACGTTGTAGCAGTGATATTACGACGCAAATTTGAAAGAAAGTGGTAGGTTTGACACTTCGCCAGACATGCATTGGAGGTAAGTGACGTGGAAATGGAAACAGAGGCAGTTACCGAAAAAGAAAGAATTGTCATTCATACCGATACTTCCAGATTTGGTGCCGATGATTCCGCACAAGCAGGCAAGAGTTCCATCGAGAATCGTATGACGGTCGAAAATGTTGATGTCTATTACTCGGACAATCATGCCATCAAAGATGTGAGTCTGGAAATTCGGGCGAACGAAGTTTTGGCAATAATCGGGCCGTCAGGATGTGGCAAGTCAACCTTCTTGCGATGTCTGAATCGGATCAATGACATCATCGACGGTTGTCGGATCACCGGCAGTATCAAGCTCGACGGCAAGGATGTCTACCGCAGTGGATTGGATGTAGTTGAGCTCCGAGCGCGTGTGGGGATGGTTTTTCAAAAGCCGAATCCATTTCCCAAATCGATCTACGACAATGTGGCGTATGGCCCACGGTTGCACAGTCTGGTAAGCAATCAGGCCGAGACCGATGAAGTTGTCTACTCGTGTCTTGAGAGAGTCGGACTGCTGTCTGAAGTCAGTGACAGAATTCAGAATTCCGGAACCGAATTGTCTGGTGGTCAGCAGCAACGGTTATGCATTGCGAGAGCGATCGCAGTCCAGCCCGAGGTCATACTGATGGACGAGCCGTGTTCCGCACTGGATCCGATCGCTACCGCCAGGATTGAGGACTTGATTGATGAACTGCGTTCACAATATTCGATCGTAATTGTGACGCACTCAATGCAACAGGCTGCCAGAGTGTCGCAGAGAACGGCATATTTCAACCTCGGTGAATTAATCGAACTTGGCGACACAAGCGAAGTCTTTACCAACCCCAAGCATCAGCTCACCGAAGATTACATCACCGGAAAGTTTGGCTGATTGTTGTCGATCTGGGGTTTTCCCCAGCAGATCGCATTGCGATTATTTGACTCCTTTTCCAAGCGCCGGGTGATTTGCACGATACTGTAGTTGTTGACCGCGCGCTTCAGGCAGTTTTGTCAATCTATTCCATGTCAATTCCCCGCTATAACCCGAAAACTTTTCGAAGTGAGCACGGTCAAATTGAAGATCTTCAAGGACTGATCGAATTTGCGTCTATTGCGCAATGACTTTGATATACAATGATTCTCGTTTTTTTACTCGAAACGTCAATATGTCAAGTCAAGTAGTTCAAGCAGCCGAATCGCCTTACGCTTTGGAAGTGGATAATATCCACAAGAGTTTCGGTAACGTGGAGGTCTTGAAGGGAATCTCCCTGAACGCCAATGATCAAGATGTGATTTCCATTCTCGGAAGTAGTGGTTCAGGAAAGAGCACCTTCTTGCGCTGTATCAATTTGCTGGAGACTCCCACCTCTGGCTCTGTTCGAGTCAAGGGAGAATTGATCGAAATGAAGCAGTTGCGAAACGGCCAGACTGTTCCAAGCGACAGAAAACAGGTTGATCGCATTCGTTCGCGCCTCGCCATGGTTTTTCAACAATTCAACCTGTGGTCGCATATGACGGTCATGGAAAATGTTTGTGAGGCACCCGTCCATGTATTGAAAGTTCCCAAGAAAGAGGCACGCGAACATGCTGAATCTGTCCTCCAAAGGGTGGGCCTGTTTGATCGCAAGGATTATTACCCGGCGCACCTTTCCGGCGGTCAGCAGCAAAGAGCGGCAATCGCCAGGGCGCTTGCAATGGATCCGGACTTGATGCTGTTTGATGAGCCTACCTCAGCACTGGACCCCGAGTTGGTCGGTGAAGTCTTGCGTGTCATGCGCGGACTGGCTGAAGACGGAACAACGATGTTGGTTGTTACCCATGAAATGGGATTTGCCAGAGAAGTATCCAATCGAGTGATGTTTCTGCATCAAGGCAGGGTAGAAGAGGACGGATTGCCAGCTGAGGTGTTTGATAGCCCAAAATCGGAACGATTCAAGGAATTCCTGTCGGGCAGTTTGAAATAAGTTTTATAACAATGTTCAGGAGAATATGACTATGAGAAAAGCACTAGCAATTTTCGTCGCACTTGTAATTTCCATGTCGGGTGCGATTGCGGTAGCGAAAGACTGGACCAAGATTAGAATTGGCGTTGAGGGTGCCTACCCTCCGTTCAGTGCTGTGACAACAACTGGTGAGCTGCACGGATTCGATATCGATATCGCCAATGCATTATGTGACGAAATTGGTGCTGAATGCACACTCGTTCAGCAGGATTGGGACGGCATTATTCCAGCACTGCTTGCGAGAAAATATGACGCGATAATTGCGTCAATGTCGATTACAGAAGAAAGGAAGAAAAAGGTTGCTTTCTCAAACAAATACTACAGCACTCCTGCAAAATTTGCCCAGATGAAAGGTGCGGGCAATGAAATCAGCGCAGAGGGGTTGGCTGGCAAGACAGTCGGTGTTCAGCGCGCGACGACTCACGACGGTTTTCTTACCGGTGAATTCGGCGACACAGTGGATATCAAACGATACGGAACTCAAGACGAGGCCTACCTGGATGCAAATTCCGGCCGGGTAGATCTGTTGCTTGCTGATTCTGTTGCCATGGCGGAAGGGTTTCTCTCTACTGAACACGGGCAGAATTGGGAATTCGTAGGACCTGGTTATTCGGACCCGAAGTATTTCGGTGAAGGGGCAGGAATCGCGATTCGAAAAGGTGACGAAGATCTGGTGGAAGCGTTCAACAAGGCAATTGCCACGATCAGAGCCAATGGGGTATACGCGGAAATCAACGCCAAGTACTTTGATTTCGATGTTTACGGTGAGTAAGCCGGCGAACTGACACTCTTCATACAGACTGTCAGCTTGACGGCTGGCAGTCTGCATATCAATCTCTGTTTGAATCAATACCACAGTGCATGAGTTTCTGACCGAATTGTTTAGCGGCTTTCTGGGCGGGTATCTTTACCCGTTCATTCTCGAAGGCATGTTGCTGACAGTTCAACTCGCGATTTTTTCCCTGTTCATAGCACTTGCGTTGGGCATGCTTGGCGCAGTAGCAAAGTTGTCATCCAACAGAGTCGCGCGACTTGTCGCCGGTGCGTACACTACGCTCATCCGAGGTGTACCGGATATAGTCCTGATGTTCATTATCTTTTTCGGTGGACAGTTGCTTGTCAATGCCATTGGCGACAGACTCGGACTTGACTACATCGAGGTCAGTGAATTTACAGCCGGTGTCATAACGATCGGATTTATTTTCGGAGCGTATATGGCGGAAACATTCCGAGGTGCGATATTGGCGGTTCCGCGCGGCGAGATTGAAGCAGGATTTGCCTACGGCATGACCTCGCTTCAGGTATTTCGCCGAATTACCTTTCCCGCGTGTGTAAGACATGCCATACCGGGATTTGGAAACAACTGGCTGGTATTGGCGAAGACAACTGCCTTGGTATCAGTGATTGGATTGGAGGATATGGTTTTCCGTGCTACGCAGGCCGGGGGATCATTAAGGCAACCGTTTACCTTTTATTTTGTAGTCGCGCTTTTGTATCTGGTCATTACCGCGGTGTCGGATGGCGGGTTGCGTTGGATGGAAAAACGTTATAGCGCGGGTGTGCGAAAGGCGTAAGGTCAAATGGATATTGCAGCAATCGTAACCAATCTGCCGCTTTATTTTGAGGGGCTTGTTACCACAGTCCAACTGGTGGTCTTGGCTCTCGCCCTGGGATTGGTGTTGGCAGTGCCACTCGCATTGCTGGCAAGCAGCAACAGTGCGACTGCATATATCCTGCCGAAAGCCTTCATATACTTTTTTCGGGGAACACCTTTGATTGTGCAGATGTACATCATCTATTATGGAGCCGGGCAGTTCGAACCTTTACGAGAAAGTATTTTCTGGCCAATATTCAAGGAGGCGTACACGTGCGCACTCATTGCGTTCGCACTCAACACTGCGGCTTATACAGCTGAAATTCTACGAGGCGCAATCCTCGCCACACCTTATGGAGAAATTGAAGCCGCACGTGCATGTGGAATGTCAAAATGGTTGGCTATGAGGCGGGTCGTTTTACCGAACTCGTTCCGCAGAGCGCTTCCCGCGTACGGAAATGAAGTCATCTTCATGCTTCACGGCAGCGCTCTCGCCGGTGTGATTACGATCATTGACCTGTTCGGAGCGGCGAGAATCGTCAATTCAAGACATTTCGTACCGTTTGAGTCTTTCATAACTGCGGGCGTATTCTATCTGATACTCACCTTTGCGATCATCTGGATATTCAAGCGAGTTGAGTTTCGATGGCACGCTCATTTGCGACAGAGAGATTCCTGAGAAACGTTTATTCTGTCCGCGTCACATAAAGACTGCTATTCACTTATACGTGTAACTTCTGTAGCGGTTAGGTCAAAGAACGGTCGAAAAATTCGCTCAACTTGTCAAGCGCCTGATTTTTCGAGTAAGAAGATATAGACTCCATTTTCCTGACTGGACTCAAGTAGTTTGTGGCCGGTCTGTCGACACAAAGCCTCAAAGTCCATCACCGACCCGGGGTCGGTTGAATGTACTTCCAATGTTTGCCCGGAATTCATCCCGGCGATTTCCTTTTTTGCCTTGAGTATCGGCAAAGGGCAGTTTAATCCTTTTGTATCAAGTACCTGATCTGGCATTTACAGTACCTCCTTGCGAACCAGTATAAGGGACATAGGTTTGCAGGGCTTCGGTCATGGGTTACATCCATCAAAACCGTCGGCTTGCATTTTCGCCTCATAGGGGCCGGCAATCTCGCCACCCGCTTTAAGCTGGGGTTTGATTGATGTCCAGTCGTCGACACGAATCTTCATCAGCCATCCGTCACCGTATGGCGCTGAATTGGCAAGACCTGGAGAGGTGCTGATCACGTCGTTTACTTCCACAACCTCACCACCGGTGAGCAGTTTGGCCGGGCCGACCCACTTGCCGGATTCCACAGTCGCGCAACTTCGCCCCGGTTGCACCTTGCGACCGGCTCGCTTGGGTGTGATTGCGACAATTTGACCAGCCATCGCAGACGCTACAGAAGTCATTCCCACAGTGATCGTATCGTCGTCATTTTCGCGATACCAGATGTTGTTTTCTACATCATAGAGAAGTTCATCCGGAAAATCACATCCGCGTACTGTAATCATTGATCAGTTACCTCACTGTGTCGGGTTCTGAGCGGTTTGGACGAACAGCAAAACTCTCCCAGTTGCTGAACTTCCAGTTTGCCGCGTACAAAATAGAGTAAATGCATTGCAACCATTGCCATCATACTTGTTTGGGAGACTTCATTCTTCATGCGGTATAGGTTAACCTGATACACAAGTTCCCTGCAAGTGTCCCTGCATGCAAGAAACGAAGGATCGTTTATTGCACCCTGTCTGTGCAATGCGAGCAATCTATACCTCTCATGCTTGGCAGATGTTGGTTCAAGCTTGTGACTTACGAGCCAATTCTCCAAAATCTGCTCGCCGAGTCTCAGCAGATGTTCAGCTGGGTCGGGCACAGTTTGTGGATTGTCGCGTACCGACTTGATGTTGCTCTCGAGTTCAGAAAATTCAATCATGCCAATCCCTTCTCGCGAAGAAGACCAAGCGAATCCGAAATATTTTCCTGAATCCCCAATTTACGCGGCGATAAACCGAGTGCCAGACCGAGTAGTTGGGTGAAATACAGCATGACCGGTTTGGTGGCAATGTTCAGGGTTTCTTCGGCGCGTATCTGGTGCATTTCAAGTCCGGTATGGCAGGTCGGACACTCTGTCGCAATCACATCCGCACCACAGGTTTCAGCCGCTTGCAGGATGTTGAGGACAAGACGTGTTGATGTGTCACTGTCTGACAAGGTGTGAGCACCGCCGCAACATGCTGTCTTCAGGGGGAAATCTATAACTTGAGCTCCAGCAGCTCGTAGCAGATCGTCCATAAAATGCGGGTCGGTTGTTGACTCACTGCCTTCACCCTGATCCTTTTCCGGGAAAATGTGACGTGGTCGGGTGTACATGCAACCGTAATAATTGACGATTTTCAGGCCATCCAGTGAATTTTTCACTTGGCGGGCGAGATTCTCTTCTCCGATTGCGTGTTTGATCCAGTCGAGCGCATGTATCGTTTCCACGTCTCCAGCGGAGTACTCCGGAACTTTCGACTTTCTGGACAACTTTTCGAGAACCGACCTGGTCTGTTCTCGATGAGTCACATCGTGCTCGGCTTTCTTAAGGTTGTGATAGCAGCCGTTGCACGGTGCCATCACTACATCGAGTCCCATTTTGTGTTTGGCAATCGCCATGTTGCGAACGGACAAAAAGTTCTGAATCTCAGGATCGATGTTCTTGACTTCCATCGCTCCACAACAATTCCAATCCTTGATCTCGACCAGGTCCAGACCGAGTTTCTTTCCAACCTGCTTGGTAGAGCGGTTGTACGCGTGTCCAGTACCTTCCAACGCGCAGCCAGGATAATAGCCAACCCGTTGCAAATCAGTTCTCAGCTGTTCGTTCTTAGCCATGCATGTCACTTCATTGTTCAGTGCGATTCAACACCTTGTTTCGTTCTCCGATCCGTTCATTCAGATATTCATCGATTGCACTCGATGAAGCTTTCCAGTTCTTGGTTCTGGGGCGAAGCAAAGTGGAAATGCCCATTTTGATCATGAGTGTGATCGGCAGTCCCCGAAGCAGGCCTTTTGCCAATCGAACCAACCAATTCTGAAACAGCGGTTGCGAAGTACGGTTGAAATAGTTTCGTATCACGCGTCCTTCCTCGATCTTGCCGGTTTCCAGGACCTGCGAATAGAATTCCTCGTCAAAATGCATTGAATTTGATTTCGGTGTATGCCCTTTGTGCTCGAGCCAATGGCTCAACGCCTTCATGACTCCTTCAGGCTCAACGTCACGCGGGCAGACATGTGTGCACTTGTGGCATGAAACACATTGCCAGATGATGTCCTTGTCTCTGACGAGTTCCTGTTCCATACCCAGGCGCGCAAGATATATCCAGTAGCGAGGGTTGAAGTCGGGATTGACCGCATTGACCGTGCATGAGTTGGTACATGCACCACATTGCCAGCAACGATGGATCCGAGAGCCGCCCGGAAATGCCGCAATTTCTTCTTCAAGGTCCTCGTTGTAATCATTGACGACACGCGATTCAATAAACGTACTCCATTGTCCCGATACATCGACACCGTCGATATCAAGCTTCTCGTGCTCCCGAAGATTCTCCGGACGAATCAGTGACTTCTCATGAATGGGCATTTGATCAGGATTGCGATATCAATGCGTGGAAGCGTCGATCAGTTCGGAGAGTCGATGCCGGGACCCATCTGCCAGCACCATATGTGTCAGACCATTGCCTGTCAGTGCAGCATCCAGACCCAGCATTCTCAGTGCGTAGTCGAAAGGAGTGCCCGACTGACTGAACTCGGTTTTCAGGAAACTGCCACCCTGGGATCCGATGTACTGGCTGTACACCCAGGCGAACAGTATGTCCATGATGAAATTGTGATTCGCGTAGATCCCTGCGTTTTCCAGAAAACCGTGCAGTTCCCGTCTCAATTCCAGATGTGTACGAACTCCATCGGAAATTTCGAGTCTGTTGTTCTTCATCTCAGCGAACCAGACTTCTCTCAGGACGCCGGTATTTGACTCTCTGTCCCACACCCACCGGGTCATCAGTGGGAACTCGTCTGGACTTCGATAATGCACAATCTCTGCCGCGAGGTCCTGAATCCAACGATCCTTCGCATCGAGTGCCAGTTCCGCTTTCAGTGTCTGAATTCGACTGTCAGCGTTTTCCAACGTAATTCCATTGAGCAGTGTCTTTATCGTATCGCGCAGAAATTCAAATCCTCTGGCTTGAAGAAGCAACCGGATACGTCTTCGTACGGTCGGCATGAATGCACATACATCAAAAAATTCTGTATCGGTCATCATGTCTGCGTCATCCGAAAAAATTCTCTGAAACAACAGGGATTTTCCGCGGACTCCCTCAACGATCGTTTCGATACCGCCGAGCTTGTCGCCGCATTCAATCATTGAATCGAACGCGGTATGTAAAAACGCACCATCCAAGTGCAAAACGGGTGTGCTGTGCATGATCTGTGATTCGGGAGTGAATTCCTGTAATCTGTCAGAAACGAAGTCGCTGTACCCGATGAACAACTCTAAAGACTCGACTTTCCGACATCTCGTCAGGCAGCACGATTGATATTGCCCAACGCGGCCATCGCCGCTGCCTGGCCCTGCGCAATGGAATCATCGATCGTCTCCGGGCCGATTGCAGCGCCGGCAACAAAGATTCCCGGTCTGGACGTTCCGGCAATCGAGTCGTATGAAGGCTGTTTCCTGATATGTCCGTGCGGTTCAAGCTCAACACCAAAAGTGGCCGCAATATTGGGATTGTCGACGTTCGGATCCATTCCGATTGCGTGTACGACCAGATCAAACGGAATTGAAATCGGGCGTTTCACCAAGGTATCCTCCCCCTTGAGCAAAACCCTGTTTCCGTCAAAGGTAACTTCCGCGATCCGCGCCTTGATGTATTTGACCTTGAACTCCTCCTGACTGCGCCAGTAGAACTGGCCTTCGTAAAGTCCGAATGTTCGGATATCCATGTAATAGATGTAAACGCTGCAGTCCGGCAGTTCCTCGCGGATTTCCATAGCCAGATTGGCTGATACAGTGCAACAGATTTTTGAGCACCATTCACGGCCGATCTGGCGATCTCGGGAGCCCACACACAAAAGGATCGCAACGCGATCCGGCTTGCGGTTATCGGAAGGGCAGCGTACGCCATGGCCCGAGGATATCATCTGTTCCACCTGCGTAGTCGTTACGACGTCCGGGTGCGACCCGAATCCCCACTCAGGTTTGTTGACCGAGTCAAAGTGCGTAAACCCGGTCGCGAGAATCACCGATGATGCCTCTACTTCCGAACCGTCAGACAGTTGTGCAGTAAACTGGCCGGCATCGCCATCAAGGCGGGTTACAGTTGTCGAAGTCTTGACGTCGATTGCTGGCTTGCTTTCAACTGCGACGACCATTCTTCCAATGGCATCCTTCGCCCACTCGCCCGATGGAACAAGGCGTGCGTAACCTGAGAGTATAGGCGCGCCGCCGAGGACTGATTCTCGTTCAACGAGGGTGGCGCAGTGTCCTGCCTCAGCCAGGGATCGAGCGGCGGACAAGCCTGCTGGACCACCGCCGACGATCAGGGTCGTAGCGGTCACGCGCGGGCCTCGAACCCGGGACCGGAAGTGATTGCCCGACGCGGATCGTACAGCGTCTCAAAATTTCCTGCTTCCACGTCGACCAGATAGCTCTCAAATTGATTCTTGGCTAACTCCCAGTCAATACCGAGTTTATCCAGCAGAGGCTCAAATGCTGAGGCGTGCCAATGCAGCTGGGCAATTTTGTACGGATGGGCGCCACAGAGCACAGCTGCAAGCTGGCAGTCTGCCAGAATCGGCATTTCGTAGTGTTTGTCAACAGCTTTGCCAATCCATTGATTCTTGTCCAGTGTGGTGATACAGCCGGTGTCGTGCCCCACCATCACATCTGCCCGGGCCTCTTCGACGGCAACCTTGATTTTTCGATCGATTGCGAAAGAGCGGGTGAATTCCCGTTCTGAAATGATGTGACGGAAACCGAATCCGCAGCAATCGTACCAAGTGGAGTAATCGATGACATTTGCCCCCAGTGCCTGAACCAGTCCTGTCGATACCGCTACGCGATTTCCATCCAGAACGTCATCATCATATATGACATCTTCCGGGACCATTTTGTAGACATGGCATGCCGGATGGATAACGGCACGAATTTCCGATGCATCAATAGTCTGTCTCTCACTGATCTGATGCCGCATCACGTGCAGCCATTCCGAATAGTGCACGATCTCTTCTGGAATCAGGATCTTGCCGTCAACCAGGCGCCCGATTTTTGCGAGAATTTTCTTTACCTGTTCCCGCAGTTCAGCCGAACGGAGCAGAAACTGCCTCATTTCCTTGTAGTTTCCAAACGATGTTCCGCAGTGAACCAACGGATAGTAGTGCGCGTAGTCCAACCCTTCTGCGCGGGATGCTACGTACGCCTGATGGAAATTTCTCAGAAAAACCGCTGCCAGGGAAACTACGTTCCCGATTCCCGAACCATGGTAGTTCCAGGCGGTACAGGAAGTCTGGTCGGTTTCGTCGAGATACTCCGTTCCAAGCTCGTTCATGAGCCAAAGCAACGACGTGGGGTAACCGGGAATATTACCGCATTGTCCACAGGACTTGTGATGCCATAGACGATTCGTTGGAATTTTCTTATCCCAGCCATAGAGTGTCTTTGTCATTACCGGCTTGTGTCCATCGTTGACCCGATGTACCACGATTTCCCCATCCTTTTCCAACTGCCACATAATGTCACGGACATCTTCGACTTGCTCGCGGGATGTGAGCATTGCCCGCTTGTCTATTTTCGCTTCCACCCATTGCGTGGCCGCCTGCGCCTGCTGCGGATCCAGGTTCGAATCCTTCCACTCCGCACCGTGTCCGGTAAATCTGTGCTCAGAATTCTGATTTCCAAACGGAACCATAACGCTCATTTCCAATCTCCTCTATTGTGTTTCCAGTGTCTTAAGATCAGCCATCATCCTGCTCATCCAGCCAGTCTTCGTATTCTTCGCGCTTCTCATCCATGATATCTACAATGACGTCAAATAGATTTTCATCGATCGTTTCCAGCTGATCAAGGACGCCGGACTCTTCCCAGATTGTGTATAGCTCAATTGACGTCTTCAGATTGACTTCCCATGCGGTATCGATGGTATGCATGGTCGGCATCGGGACCGCTTTGCGCAGTACCTGCAAAGGGGCATCTATCTTGCTGATGTTGGGACCCCAGTCGGCGAAGTGGTCGGGTGTGATCATGTTGGGTGCCAGTTGATTCCCAGTCGAGATCAGCTTAAGCATCACGCGGGAGAACGGTCGAAGAACATCCTTGGCGGACTGCATTCCGTGCTTGATTGAAACTTCCCGCAAGATGCTGACCAGACCGCCTGGAGAATTACCGAACGGACAGCGGGCGGCGCAGGTATAGCATTGCGCGCAGGCCCAGATTTTTTCCTGCATGGCATCATAGATTCCTTCGAGATTCTCAGTCCAGAGCAATTGCACAATTTCTCTGGGTGAGTAATCGAAATAGTGTGCAGACGGGCAGGTGGCGGTGCAGATTCCGCAATTCAGACAGCCATGCAGTTCGTGGTCATAGAGCGGATGTTCACAGATATCCGAAAAAATCTCTTCCAACTGATCGCGGCCGATCTCATGTTCGGTCAGCGGATCACCGATTGTCATGGCTGCTGATGACATTCGCTCACTCAGTAACTGAGCACCTTGGTTTCCTCTTCCTCCATCACGCGTTCGATGACGTAGGCACCACCTACAATACCCTCGCATTCCGGTATGAGGTCATCGGGCGTCATGTCAAAAAGATCCAGATTCGGCGAGCAGCAGAAAAACTTGACGCCTGCCTCGTATGCATCCTGGATGAAGTTATAAACGGACTTGTCCGAGCCAGGTTTCACAAATATGGTCTCGGCGACGCCTTTTTTCATGAGTTTGCCGGCAGTGGCCGTGCAGATCACCTCCACCTCATACTCCATCGCTGCGGCCACTGACGCCTGAAAAATCGGCGCCCCCATCTCCTCTCCATTTGAGGGGTCGGAATTGACCATCATGATTACTAATTTTTCTGCCATAGTATTTGTTTGATTCTCAGGTTGAGCACATGGATTGAAACTTTATTTTAATATATTAGAAATTTCTAATATATCGCATTTTATTCAGCCCATCAGCGATCATCAATTCATCCAACCGGTTATCTGAATCACGCCCGTCATGATACTGATGAGCGATTTCTCGATTTCAGGTTGGAGATTGCGTATGTTCTCCAAAATGTCGATATTTGCGACATCGAACGCTGGCATCTGTACCATTGAGTCCTCAATCATCGCACTTTTCATGCCCGGGTGACCGATAAACCCCAGACAGTTGTCGGAAATCTGAAATAGAGCAGCTGTGTCATCGTCAAATACAGATAGTACGCGAGCGTCTTGCGCAATGACAGGGAAGTCTCGCATATAGGTGACAATCGGATACCTGACTGGGAGATGTCCATTAAGCGCGTCGTCGTCGACTCGTCGGGCAGTTTGCAGATCGAGTGTCAGTTCACGTGATTTGACCGTGCTGCCGGATGCGAGCGCCAGCAGTTGCGTACCGGTGCCGAAAGCCAGGATCGGGAGTTTTTCCGAAAGATAGTTCTCGATGATTTCAACCCGTTGCTCCAGCATCGGCAATTTTGGGTCGCTGACAGTCCCATATGGCGCGGCACCCAGTATGATCAAGCCGTCACTTGGAAGGCTCAGATTGTCAATCCATTTGTTGTCATGTGCCGGACGGATGTATCGAAACCGGATATTGCGCCCCTCAAGGTGATCCTCAACCAGGCCTAGATGTTCAGCATCGGTGTTCTGCAGAACTGAGATGGTTTTCATGGTTTCGACCGACCATATTGCTGTGGCAGGTTGTCGGTGGAGATCGCGTTTTGCGCCGAACTCTCCGACACCCTGATACAGACATTGAATTTAATGTAATTGATTTGATGCAAGGACATTCTTACTCGTTAGTGGGCGAGAAGTGCTTGCAGGCAACAAATGTTGTGAAATCGACATCATTCGAATGATTGCCTATCGGGCTGAGACGCGTATGGTTCCGGCGACTGCCGCAGCACAGGGCAAAAAACCCAATGCAAGAAAAGCACTGCAGAAACTGTTCAATGCGGATGCCAACATCATTCCAGACCACGACCGAGGTCTACTGAAAGTGCAGATTCTTGGCCTGGGCGGCAACTGTGTGGACCGGGCCTTGAAACCGCTTCTTGATGAATTGACTGCGACCGAAACCGTGTATCCCGCAACCAGTCTGAAGCTGGTCTATGAGTTGGCGTCCGAGCAGTTTCAGACTTGAAATGTTAATATCATGTGCACTGCGATATTAGCAGCAGGTCAGGTTGTCTGAAATTATAGCAAAATCAGCAATTCAACTCCAAAAGCCCGTTTTGAAAGCGTCATTTTTTTCTCACTGACTTACTGAGATAAAAAATCGCCCTGTGTGTAACGAACGCGTATTATCGTATAATATCAAAGAAATATGGATTGTATCGGTTATCGTGCGAGAAGCGATTTCAAAGCGGTATGAAGGACTGGTACCGAGTGTTCCCAAGTAGACAATCTCCTCATCAGCACCAGACTCTTTTCCAGTCAGGTTCAGAATAAAGGTAAGAGTGCACACATGTGGTTTCGAATCGTCACCGGCTCGTTCGTCTTCGCAATTGCAGCCGTACTGGGTATTGCCATATCTTCCAAATCTGTTGCCGACGCCGGAATCGACGTTGAGTTCTTCGGCCGAATCGGTGTCGAAAGCCAGTCATTCTTGCAACATGGTGACCACCCGAATCAGCGTCGTCGCTCATATGGCGTCATTCTCGAGCCTGAATTCTACTTTGAGACTCCGGCAGGCTCAAGTTTCAGTCTCAGGCCGTTTTATCGGTATGACAGTGCGGATGAGCGGCGTCGTCACGGAGACTTGCGCGAGGCATATTTTCTATGGTTCGGGGAAGCCGGAAACGGTGAGTGGGAGTTGCGTCTGGGGATTGAGCAGATTTTTTGGGGTGTAACCGAAACGACCAATATTGTCAACATCATCAATCAGTCTGATTTGGTGGAGGATCTAACGGAAAAGGAGAAACTGGGTCAGCCGATGGCGCATCTGACTTGGTCGGCTGACTGGGGCGTCACAGAGTTCTTTGTGCTTCCGTACCATAGAAAGCGCACGTATCCAGGCGAAAACGGACGATTCAGATCCCCACTGGTTGTCGATAATTCCGAAGCTTCGTATGAAAACTCTAAAGGCAAGCGCCATATCGATTATGCGCTGAGGTATAGTCACAATATAGGGCTGATCGATTTCGGTATAAGTGGATTTTCAGGCACGAGCCGAACACCCTTTTTGAGACCGGACATTTCAAAACCCACGCCCAAGTTGCAGCCGTCCAAGTTGCTGCCGTATTATGGTCAAATTCGTCAGATCGGATTGGATTTGCAGGTTACGCTGGAATATTGGCTGTTGAAACTTGAGGCGATACGACGCAAGGGAGCCCGCAACTCATCCGGCGTCGAAGAGGACTACAACGCCTATATAGCTGGTGCCGAACGCACTTTTTATTCAGTATTCGGCTCAAACACCGACATTACCGCACTTGGTGAATGGGTCTATGACTCCAGAGGTCCGAGATCCACAGAGAGTCTGGATGATGATGCGTTTCTTGGCATTCGCTGGGCTTTGAACGACACCCAGGACACTGAGTTCGTAGTTGGCTATGTTGCCGACTCGAGATATGAATCAGCAACCTTGTCGGCCGAGTTCAATCGTCGAATTTCTGACGAGTATTCGTTGGAAGTGGAACTTTTCAGTGTCGATCGGGCTGACGTGAGGGATCTGAACTTTTACCCCATCAACAAGGACAGTAACCTAAGTATCAGGCTGTATTACCACTTCTGATCTGGCATACACACTGTTCTATCCTGCTATCCCGGTGCGGTCATCCTGACTCAGGTGAGGCGCAAGTTGATTCCGTGTGCAAGATATTGTCGTCTATCCCAATTTCGGCAAGTTGAAATGCACATTCTCATCGATCCCATTCATTGTAGAGACTTCGGAGCTCTCGTAGTTATCGATCTTGGCAATCACTTCCTCAACCAGTTCTTCCGGAGTAGAGGCGCCAGCTGAAATGCCGACGATTTTCTTGCCCTCAAGCCATTCCAGTTTCAGATCATCCGCTTCCTGCAGCAGATATGTGGGTGTCCCGCTGGCTCGGCTGACTTCACATAGACGATTTGAATTGGAACTGTTGGTTGCGCCGACAACCAGTACCAGATCGACCCTCTTGGCCAGTGCCCGGACCGCATTCTGACGATTCTGTGTGGCGTAGCATATGTCGTCTATGTCGGGTCCTACGATCTTCGGAAACTTGACCTTGAGGGCATCCACCACTTCGGCTGTATCGTCGACCGATAGGGTGGTTTGCGTGATGAAAGCAACCCGCTCTGGGTTCCTTACCTCAAGTTTATCAACATCGGAGAGGTCACTGATGAGATGGACTTTTCCGGATATCTGGCCGATGGTTCCCTGAACTTCAGGGTGGTATTCATGCCCGATAAGAATGATCTCGTAGCCTCTGGCTGCGTACCGCTGTCCTTGGCTGTGCACCTTGGTCACAAGGGGACAGGTTGCATCCACAGTTGTCAGATTCCTCTGCTTTGCATTCTGCTTGACTTGTTTGGATACACCATGTGCGCTGAAAACTGTGAGTGATCCGTTCGGTATCTGATCCACTTCCTCGACAAATTTAACTCCCTTGTTCTTCAACTTCTCCACCACTCTGCGGTTATGGACGATTTCATGTCGAACGTAGACCGGGGATTTGTTTTTTTCGAGAAGGGTATCAACGATGGCGATCGCACGCTCAACACCGGCACAGAATCCACGTGGTTGTGCTAGTAAAACCTGCATTTTGTCGGCGCTCTCCTGGAAAATTCCGTACTTGACACTGTCTGCGGATTATATAGGACTATACCGATGGGCACCCAATTGAATTGCCGGTGCCAAGTGGTTCCAACCATGCAAGACCTCAATGCTTGAGAGACTGATGTCCGGGTACCCAGCCACAGACGAAAGAATTCCGACCTGATCTGCGGGAAGCTTGCGAGTCATTGTTGTTCGGAGGCCGTTTGCGGTGAGTTGACCTTGGGAAGAGGCCGGGTGAGTAAAAAGAAAATTGTCCTTAACGCGACATCCGATCGTGCCAGCAGGTTCAACAGCCCGACTACGTTTCGCACGCTGGTTTTTGAAAGTGATATCTCTTCGCCCCGGTCAAAGGTTTCGCTGAAATAGACCTTTCGAAGCATCAGAGCCGAAAGCCCGAGTGATGAGACTATCTGTCGGCGGATTCGATATTCCGAGCTTGGTATTGCCAATGCGAACCCCAGACCCTCGAGCAGGTGGTTTCGTGCGACTGCGATCAGTTTCACCAGTCCGTCGGAGAATCCCGGATTTGCCTGGCCGACTGCGAGATCATTCAAGTCAAATCCAGATTCCAAAAACAGATCCCTCGGTAACCAGCACATCCCTTCGCGTTGGTCATCCCAAATGTCCTTGATGATGTTGGTGAGCTGCACCCCTTTGCCACAGGATACCGACCGAACCTGCAATTGCTCTGAGCGCTTGTCAATTTCAGTCGAGTACGCGCAGAACAATTCCGCAAGCATCTCGCCAACCACGCCTGCGACGAAGTAACAATAGCGCTCAAGCTGCGCAATATCCTTCAGGCCCTGGCTGTTTTCGTATTGCTGGAACTCGAGCATGCCGGTCGACATGACGCGAATACAGCGTTCCAACGCCTTGCGCTGGCGAGATTCGAAACTCAAGGTGACGCGTATTACCTGCTCCGAGTTGCGCACGAGTCTGCGCACACTCTCCGGGGTGGTCGGTCCGAGTTGCGCGGCGAGTCGGCCGGCGAATGGCCCGGCCGGCTTCTCAGCGGCGACGATAGCCGCGAACTGATGGAGATAGTTCTCTTTGTCAGCCAGCGCCATGTCGGGGTCATCTTCGATGCTGTCGGCGATTCTGCAAAGCAGATAGCCATTGGTAACTGCATGCCGAAGTTGCGGGGGCAAAAGTGGAATGGTCATCGCATAGGTTTGGGAAACCTGTTGCAGAATCTCGGTCTGGAAAGCAAGATCGGCATCTGACCGAGTCGTTGTACCGGTGGTGCTCATTGAAGTGATTGGCGCAAATTCAGTCGTTCAGCCGCACTCATGATTCGTCGACAGATGTCATTCGAAATCCTGCCGATATCGGCTCAGCCCGGCAATCGATGAGAGTCCGCCTTCCGGTTCGGCGATTGGCAAGTCGCGCCTGAGGTAATTGAAAATCATCTCAAGCATGCCGTTGAATCGGGAAAAGACGCTGGTCAATACGATAATCGTGCGCACGGTACTGCGGGAGATCTTGACTTGCTCACCGCTGGTGAAATCAGGTTGAGCATAGATTTTCCGCAGTGTCGCTATGGCCATTCCAGCAGCCCACAGGCAGTATCGCCGATAACCGGCTTGGTGCGAAGGAATGAGCTGAATGTAGTGTTGGGCATTCAGAAGATGCCAATTGCTCAATGCGATCAGTTGCGACATACCGTCGGCAAATCCCTGATGTACCTGGCTGTCCCTGTTATCCAGATTCTGCAAATCAACACCATGCGCCAAAAACAAATCACGCGGCAGCCAGCAGACGCTGCGGGAGCGATCTTCCCAGATATCCTTGAGGATGTTGACCATCTGAAGTCCGAGACCGAACGACAAGCCCAGCGGCAGCAACTGCTCGCGATTGCGGTGAATCTCATCAGAATGATCGCACATGAGTTCGGTCAGGGTTTCCCCGACAATCCCCGCGACACTATAGCAATACCGGTTATAGCTGGATATATCGGCGAGTCCTTCGACTGTGGCATTGCGCTGAAATTCAACCATACCTCTTGACATGATGGAAACACAGCGCTCAAGTATCGCTTGTTGCTCCGGACTGAACTGGCGCTTGATGCGAATCACCGCGGAAGTGCAGGCGACCAGTTCTTTCTCGCTGTCCAGCATCGATTCGGACAACAGATCACTCAGTTCACTTGCAAACCACTCATCATCAGTCTGTTCCGTCACAATCGAGACGAATCGTCCGGCAAAAAAGTCTTTTTGCTCGATTGACAATTCCGGATCGTCTTCTATCGTATCGTTGATTCGGCACAGCAGATAGGCATTGGCGAACAGTGCCTGCAGCGGTCGCGGCAACTGCGGTGTGGTTAGAGCGAATGTTCTTGCGACTCCAGACAATAATTTGTGCTGAAATTGTAAGTCGTCATCTGAAATCAAACTCTGGTTTGTTCGGTTACGAGCCATCGGATAACAGTGGATACAGTATGGACCGTTCTGTGAATTATAAGGTGAACCTGTACATGAATTGCGTTCTGGGATCACTGACTTGTTCCATAACGTCTCGACGGTACAATGCCTGGAGTTTACAGTCAGTCGGGCGCAATACATTCCCCGAATCAGCGACCGGTTCATGCCAATGTCAGTCTGCGCGTCAATTGGACGATGTTGGGAATGCGAAGTGAACTTTCTGATTCAGCACGGAGCAGATTTTTAATATACTATCGCACTTACCACAATTGATTCACTCAACTGAATGACGCGTGCATGAAATGTTGATGAAGCATGTGCTAAATTTATATCAGTAACGAAGAGTCCAGGACTATTCAATATGAAGAAAATTCTAATCAGTCTGATTTCACTCATTGCCATTGCGGTGGTTCCGGCACTGAGTTTCAGTCCGGTTTATGCCGATTCCATGCAAGACCTGATTGCGGAAGGTAAGGAACTGTCGTTCAACCGACAGAAAGGCAACTGTCTGTCGTGTCACATCATTGAGGACGGTCTGATGCCCGGCACCCATGGTCCGCCATTGATTTTCATGCAGAGACGGTTTCCTGACAAAGGGAAGCTCAGGGCTCGGATCTACGATCCGACTGCGGCCAATCCGAATACGATGATGCCGCCGTTCGGACTTCATGGGATATTGACGGACAGTGAAATCGACGCAATTACAGAGTATATCTTTACGTTATAAGAGAGGGATTCTGATGAAAACGCTTGAAAAACAAAGACGCAAGGTGCTCAAAGGTGCTCTCGCAACCAGTCTGGTGGCACTTGCGGCATCTTGGGGCATGCTTGGCAGTCGTGCATTTGCTGCCCGACCCCAAATGGCATTCGATGCCGATGATCTCGGCGGTACGCTCAAGGCACTGTTCGGAGAAGATGCCATTGAGGACAGTGGCGACATCATCGTCAAGGGGCCTGAAATCGCAGAAAACGGCGCGGTTGTTCCTATCAAGGTGACCGCCAAAATGAATGATGTGCAATCCATCGCCATCCTCGTGCCGGAAAATCCCGCACCCATGGTGGCATCGTTTGACTTGGACGCGGGAATTGTTCCCGAAGTGTCGGTACGCATCAAGATGGGCAAGACATCTGACGTGATAGCACTGGTGCGATCGAACGGAAAGGTCTATCGAGGCGCCAAGGAAGTCAAAGTAACCATCGGCGGTTGCGGCGGCTGATCCGATACAGAGAGGTATTGAATCATGACTATGAAATCAAAAGTTAAATTGACCAGCGAAGGCAGCGTGCATGTCAAATTGCTGATCAAGCATCCCATGGAAACCGGTCAGCGCAAGGACCGAAAGACCGGCGAACCGATACCTGCCCATTTCGTCGAGGTGGTTACCTGCGAATGGCAGGGTAAGGAGATGATCCGCGCACATTGGGGTCCGGCCATCTCTAAAAATCCGTATTTGTCATTCAAGATTATGGGACCACAGGCAGGTGATATGCTGACCTTGCGTTGGTTGGACAATCAAGGCGAGTCCGGCGAACAGCAGGCTCAGGTAAGCTGACTGGTCTGCAACTAGAAATCGAATTTTGGAGAAAGCTCTATGAAAAGATGTTTGCTATCCCTGTTGGCCATCACGCTGACGGCGGGAATGTCGTCATTTGTGCAGGCGGCTCCTGAAGAAGATCGGCTGGCATTCGAGAACTATTTTTTAACCAAGTTTCCGGATACACCCAAGGAAGACTTCGTCAACGGTATTTACTCAATCGATCCCGTCGCGCGCGATCAATGGATTGACCTTGAGGAATTTCCACCGTATGAACTGGCTCTTGAACTGGGACAAACCCTCTTCGAAACGCCGTTCGCCAATGGCAAGACGTATGGCGACTGTTTCGAGAACGGTGGTATCGGAATCCGGCAGAATTACCCTTATTTTGATACCGAAGTGGGCCAGGTTGTGACAATTGAACTCGCAATCAATCAGTGTCGCGAGGCGAACGGTGAAAAACCACTCAAGTACAAGTCTGGACCCATTGCGGCGGTTTCTGCATATATGGCGTTCACGTCCAGAGGAAATACAATCAATGTGGTGATACCGGACGATCCGCGCGCGATTGCAGCCTATGAGGAAGGCAAGCAGTTTTACTACACCAAAAGAGGCCAGTTGAACTTTTCGTGCTCTGACTGTCATATCGGAGGTTCGGGCGGCTTCATTCGAACTGAAATGTTGAGCCCATCTCTGGGACATATCAGTCACTGGCCTGTTTACCGACTGAAGTGGGGGGCGATCGGTACCCTGCATCGTCGATTCAGTGGCTGCAATCAGCAGGTGCGGGCGAAAGCATTCAAGCCACAGGGTCAGGAGTATCGAAACCTGGAATATTTCCTGAGTTACATGAGTAACGGATTGACATTCAACGGACCGGGTGTCCGCCGCTGAACCTGAGGGACGAAACGATAATGAAAAAATTGCTTTTTATATTTGTTGCGACTATCGCACTGGCAACCGGGACAGCGGCAACTGCAGACCAAGCCAGTATCGAACAGTTCAACATGGCATTTTCTGAAGCCAATGAACTGAGAAAAGCGGCTGGACAAGCGGCTCATGAGTGGCGGGATACCGCCAAACTTCTGAGGTCGGCCCAAGCTGCTGCGGAACAGGGAGATCTGGAAAAAGCGATGATGCTTGTCGCCGAAGCCAGGTTCCAAAGTGTAGCTGCAGTCGCTCAGGCTGAGCGCGAGCAACGCCTTTGGGAAGGCCGGGTTGTCAGGTAACACATATACTGTTCCAGAGTCCTTACCAGGAGAAGTGATACCACCGGTCAACCTATCGCACCACCTGCGACCGTGTCCCGGACGTGCGCCGGGAAGGAGGCAATAGATCGTGGATATGTGTCGTCGTGAATTCATCCAGGCGCTCGTTGCCGCGAGCGCTTGCGGTATTGTGCCTTCAATTTCGGCAGGCAGTTCGAGTCTATACGATTTCGCCCCCTTTGGCGATGTACGTCTGCTGCACATCACCGACACACATGCCCAGCTGAATCCGGTCTACTATCGGGAACCTCATGTCAATATCGGGTTAGGTGAAGCGCTCGGCCGCCCACCACACATCGTGGGGGATCGTTTCTTTGACTACTTCGCGATTGCGCCATCGACACCAAGCGCTTACGCGTTTGCCTATTCGAACTTCACGGAGCTGGCCGAAAAGTTCGGCAGGATCGGCGGATATGCCTATCTCAAAACCCTGATTGACCGGTTGCGACACGAATACGGTTCTGAGCGAACCTTGCTGCTTGATGGCGGGGACAGCTGGCAGGGCAGCGGCACCGCGCTGTGGACGCGGGGCATGGAAATGGTGGAGGCGAGCAATCTTCTTGGTGTTGACATTGCGACCGGGCACTGGGAATTCACCTATACACCGCAAGAGATCCAGGCCAATCTTCAGGCTCTCGCAGGAGACTTCGTCGCCCAGAATATTTTTCTGACCGAGGATGCACTGTTTGATGAGAAACCAGTCTTCGACGAGGATACCGGTCATGCCTTTGCGCCATATGTCATGAAGTCTCTTGGCACTCGCACGGTGGCGGTGATCGGGCAGGCGTTTCCCTACACTCCGATCGCCAACCCCAGACGAAACATACCGGACTGGACATTTGGCATCCGGGCTGAGGAACTGCAGGGTCTGGTCAATCATATCCGGGCAGCCGAACGGCCGGACGCTGTGATCTTGCTATCACACAACGGCATGGATGTTGACCTGAAACTCGGCGAGGTCGTAACAGGTATCGATGCGGTTCTTGGCGGACATACTCACGATGCGGTGCCGGCGGCACTCGAGGTGCGAAACTCTCAGGGCACCACATTGGTCACCAACGCCGGGTCCAACGGAAAGTTCGTTGGCGTTCTCGATCTGAAATTTACTGACAAAGGTGTAAGCGATTACCGGTATCGACTGTTACCTGTGTTTGGAAACTTCCTTGAGGCAGACGCTGGGATGGAGGAATTCATAGCGGGCTCGCGCGCGCCGTTTTCGTCAGTGCTCGATGAGAAGCTGGCGGTGACGGAGTCACTGCTGTTTCGTCGCGGCAATTTCAACGGTACGTTTGATGAGGTGATCTGTAATGCACTGCTTCACAATGGAGATGCCCAAATTGCCCTTTCGCCCGGATTTCGCTGGGGAACTTCCGTCATTCCAGGGCAGACAATCTCCATGGAGGACGTGCTGAGTCAGACTGCAATGACTTATCCGGAAACCTATGTACGTGAAATGTCGGGAGAGACCCTGAAGCTGATTCTTGAGGATGTTGCGGACAACTCATTCAACTCCGACCCGTTTTATCAGCAAGGTGGTGATATGGTGAGGACGCAGGGATTGACATACACACTCAACCCGGCCAACTCGATTGGGAAGCGAATTTCGCAAATGCGTCTCGACAATGGAGATTTGATCGAAGCTGACAAGAATTACATGGTGGCCGGCTGGGCAACTGTCGGCGAAGTTTCACCGGGTCCGCCGATTTGGGAATTGGTTGCTGATTATCTGCGCGCACAAGGTGTCGTCAGAGTTGATCGCGTCAATCAACCGCGACTCGTAATAGGAGCCGATAACCCCGGTGTCGGCATGTGGCCCGCAACCTGATGCAAGGGGGAACGAGCCAGTGCATGGAGTAGTCCGAACCTTCGTTGCCGTATTGATACTCAGCCTTGCTGTCGTTTTTCAGTTGCAGGCAGAAGTCCGGGATCCTGAAGAGTATTTTTTCCATCAGAGTTTTGGAGACCTTCCCGAAGAGGTTGAAATTGCCAAAGAAGAGGGGCAGACCTCTATCCTGGTGATGTTTGAGTTGAATGACTGCCCGTGGTGCGAAAGGATGAAGGAGATGATTCTGAATCAGTCAGAGGTTCAGGACTATTTCAGGAAGCATTTTCGGGTTCTGATGATGAATGTCGAAGGTGACAATCTGATTGTGGATTTCGACGGTGAGGAAATATTGGAAAAGGACTTCGCCCTCAAGCACAATCGGATTCGGGCCACTCCGGTATTTCTGTTTCTTGACTTGGAGGGCAGTCGAATTGCCCGCTACACTGGCGCAGCGAAGAACATTGAGGAGTTCATGTTGCTTGGAGAATATGTGACCGATGGGCACTTTGAGACCACCAATTTCGTCCGATTCAAGCGTGCCAGGTTGAAGTCCAGTTCAAATTGAGCGGGATGGGTGATCCGATCGCTCGATTCGTCACCCCGATACTGTAATCATCATGTGGAGACAATTAATTTCGGTTGCGGCGCTGATTGTGCCTGTGTTGCCCGGAATGGTTCATTCATTCGATATTCCACAGGAACCTCTTCGCCTGCATGACGCCATCGCTTATGCGCAACAGACTCACCCCGCAAGTCGCCAACTGGAACTGGATTATGAATTGGCGCGTGATGCCCATCATCAGCTTGAATCCGGAAGTCAACTTGATGCACGTGTGCTGATTGTTCCCCAGAGGGCAGACCGTGCAGCTATGGGTATGCCGAACTCCGAGGACGACAGTTACGCCCGCCTTGAGTTAAGTTACCCGATATTTGATTCCGGTCTCAGACGTGCTGCGACAGATCATGCGGCAACCACTCGGGACCTGGCCGAGCGTGCAGTTGATCTCACCATTGATCAACGCCGGCTTTCGATCATGAGACACTATTTCGATGTATTGCTTGCTGATCTTGACTATGCGGTGAAGAATGAGAAGATGACGCTCGCCTTTCTTCGTTTCAATCGCCACCGAGAAGAAATGGATCTCTACCAAGCACATGCGGAGGTGGATGTGCTCGCCCTCGAGACAATCTATCGAGATCGGTTTCATGTACGCGAGCAGGCCGCGATTGAGCGAATGGTGGCCCGGCGCAAACTGGGAATGCTGATGGGGTCGGTGGATTACGTACCGCGTGACCTTCAGCAACCGGACCTGTCGAACTATCTTGAAAGGGAAGTGCTGGATTTTGATGTCATGCTGGAACAGGTGCTGGCGCACAGTCCCGAGATGATCGCCGCAAAATTGCAAGTGGAAAAGGCACGGCAGGCTGTGACCGTCACTGAGAAGCGTTATCAGCCTTCAATCAGAGCGAAACTCGAAGCGAATGAGTGGGCTCAGGAAACCGGCAGTCGCAACTCGGCATCCATTGGCCTCCAGCTGGAGTTGCCTTTGGTGTCCGAGTCACGCAGGAGTCATGAACGGAGCAAGTCAATGATTGATGTCGAACGTGCTCAAGCAGGCGTCGTCGAAGTCGAGCACGGACTTCGAACGCGGGTGTTGAGACTCTGGAAGACGATCAGTTTGAAACGCGTTGACCTGGCAGCGGCCAGCGTGCGTTCCGATTATCGGGATCAATACATGGACCGGGCGCGGGCGCTATATGAGCTTGAAGAGGCTGCTGATATCGGAGATGCGCAGGCGGAGCAGTTGCGTTCGTTGATGGAACTGAAAAGCGTGGAGTTCGAACTGACATTGGCATGGAGTGAGTTCGACATGCTGCGCGGTGCGCCGGTATATCCTGAATGAGTGAAATTGCAAATTAGCGGGCGTAAATCAATCCTGTAATCGAAATGGGCGGTTTTTTCGATACGGAATATATTTTCGTCGGCAAAAAACTAATTTTCAGGTTCTCTTCGATGTATATTTAGAGTGTTTTTTTCAATTATAGGAATCGAGGAAAGGTATGGATTCTACAGACTTAGAACGACATGTCAATCAACCCGGTCGCGATGATCTGGTCAGACAGGTTCGAGAGAAAATAAATGAACTGAATGTGGATTACATTTACTATCAGTTTATTTCTGTTACCGGTCGAATTGTCGGAAAGGGTGTGCCAGCAGACCACTGGGAGCAGATCGCCAGTCGGGGGTTTCAGTTGGTTTATGGATCAACCGCCAATCTGTTTATCGATCGGTATGGAGACTACATTGGTTATGGTCCCGAAGCAATGGAACTGGTGGGTATTCCGGATCCTGAAACATTCTGTCAACTACCCTGGGACAAGCGCGTCGCACGTGTTTTCTGTACCTGCTTCCGTAATCGGGAAGAGAAAGTTGATGCGGGAGCACATCTGACTTCTGACTGTCGCGGCAATTTGCGCATCATTCACGAAGAGTTCAAGGCCAAGCATGGTGGACTGCACATGCGCCATGGCATGGAGCCTGAAATGATGTGGCTGAAACGCGGCGAGGACGGCAAACCCGATGGCGGGTTTTCAAAACCCTATTGCTATCATATCGATCAGTTCGAGAGCTTGCGACCGGTCTTCATGCAGGTTATTGAATATTCGCGATTTATGGGGCTGGATATGATTCAGGGCGACCATGAGGACGCACCGGGTCAGCTGGAATTGAACTTCACGTTCGATGACGTGCTCAGGACCTGTGATCGACTGTCAACATACAGGCAGATTTGTGCGCAGGTTGCGAGAGAGAATAATCTGATTGCATGCTTTATGACAAAACCGTTCATGGGTGTTTCTGCGAGTGGTTGCCATACCAACATGTCGCTTTGGACCGGTGGCGAGGATGAGATCAACACTCTGGGCAATGACAATCTGAATGGCTTGGATGACGTTTACAGTTATTGTAAAGGTGGCGAGAATATGTTCATGCCGGATACAGATGACCCGCAGATGCCCGGTGAGATCGGACTGTATTCAGTCGCAGGCGTCATGAAGCATCTCGATGGTCTCACTGCGCTGGGTTGTTCGACCGTCAATTCCTATCGTAGATTGTGGGATACTGGTTTCTGGGCACCGGTCTATAAGGATTGGGGTTACCAGAACAGAACCACCGCGTTGAGGATATCGGCACCGGGAAGATTCGAGTTTCGAGCTGTGGATTCGATGGTCAATCCGTATCTGTTGTGCGCCGGACTGCTCAAGGCGTTTGATGACGGCATCTCAAACCAACTTGATCCAGGTCAGCCTGAGAATCGAAATATCTACGAGGCGATGGATGCTGGCAAGCAAGTTACTAAACTCCCAATGTCACTGGGTGAAGCGATCGATGCTCTGAAACAAGATGAGTTGCTGATGGAAGCGTTGCCTGATGAAATGGGGAAGGTCTTCTTGCATTACAAGGAGGACGAGTGGGCTAAATTCATGGCCACTGTAACTGATTGGGATATGGAAACCTATCTGGACTGTCTACCGTAGGAGATTTACTGTGTGTGGAATCGCTGGATTAATTCATAGAGGAAAGCAGTCTGACATCGGTGGCGAATTGCTATCGATGCTTCAGGCTTTGAAGCATCGGGGTCCGGATTCTACCGGACTCGCGGTATACGGATCGACTGATGATGTGGATGCGACTGAGTATGTCATGCGCTTCAAGGTTGCCGAAGGTGCTGAACTGGCTAGTGGATTCAGGATATTCGATGAGATCAGGGAGCGTCACGAAGCCGTGCATGAGCGTTTGTCCGAAAGTGGCGCAAAGGTCAGTTCGGAACAGTCGGCGACAGAATATGCATACCGTTGCCGATTTAACTTCGATGGCGATATGAGACGCCTGGCCAACTATCTTGAGGATATCGAAGGTGTGGAAATTCTTTCGATCGGCAAGGCGCTTGAACTCGTCAAGGACCTTGGTGATGCACAGACCGTCGGCGACCAATATGGTCTTGGGGGCTTTCAGGGCACGCACGCGATCGGACATACCCGCATGGCAACCGAATCGGATGTGGACATCCGATCGGCACATCCGTATTGGGCCTATCCGTTTCTGGATGTCTCAGTCGTTCATAACGGACAGTTGACCAACTATTGGAATTCTCGTCGGGCGCTTGAGCGAAAGGGTCACCGATTCATGTCGAACTGCGATTCGGAACTGATTGCTGTCTATCTGGCTGATGCTATGGACCGCGGTGAGGACCTGGAAGAGTCCATGCATCGATCATTGTCGGATCTGGACGGTGTGTTCACTTACGTCGTGGCATCGCAAAATGAGCTTGGGATGGCAAAGGATTACATGGCTGCCAAACCGATGGTGCTTTACGAGTCGGATGACTTTGTTGCATTGGCTTCCGAAGAGGTCGCTATCAGAAGTGTATTTCCTCACGAAATCGACACAATCGACCCCTATGAAGGAGAGGTTAGAGTATGGCGGAGTTGAATCAACCGGGATCGATGCATCAGGAGAAGCTTGCCGGTCGGACCCAACAGATATTTTTTCCGGCAGTAGAGTCAGACCGACTCGCGTCACCGCATGCGATTGATGTGGATTTTGCCAAGTGTGCTGAAATTGATGCAGAAAACCGTACCGCTCGAGAAGTCAATTCCAGAGTTGCGGAACTGATGAGAGAGGGGTGCGGGACAATCACTGTATTGAACCCGGGCGCAAAACACTCTTTGGGAGTCGGTATCCTGAATCGTCTGAATCTGAATTTCGAGGGCAGTCTCGGATATTTCGGTTGTGGTCTGAGTGACGGTCCCAATATTCGCATTGCAGGTCGGGTCGGCTGGTCGTGTGCGGAAAACATGATGTCGGGCACGATTGTCATAGAAAAGAATGCCGGTTCAACGTTCGGTGCCGCGATTCGCGGTGGTGATTTGGTCTGTAAGGGAGACGTAGGCTCTCGGACAGGGATTGACATGAAAGGCGGCACAATCATTATCGGAGGACGAACTGGTGCTTTCAGCGGATTCATGATGCAGCGGGGCCGCATGATCGTCCTCGGCGATGCAGGTCCGAACCTGGGCGACTCCATGTATGATGGGCTGATTTATGTCGGCGGCAAAATTGCAGGTCTCGGCGTTGATGCAGTCGACGCTGAAATGACAGATCTGGAATGTACCTGGATTGAGCGTAAGCTTGCCATGTATGGATTGGAGGCCCCGAATGGGGTTGCCAACATGCGAAAGATTGAATCGGGCAAGCAGTTATGGAACTACGACAGTCTGGAACCCACAGAGAAAAAACTTGTACTTTAACGGAACGAACTGATGGAACCAAAACCGAAAACATCACCACCACTGCCTCCGACACCGTCAAGGAATGTCAGTAGTCTGGGGCGCAGTTCCATATTCTCACCGGAAACGATTGATGATATTCATATCAAGTCGGAACTGGGTCGATATCGGATGCGTGGATTTTCTCTTTTCAAAAAAATCCCCACTTTCGATGAACTGACATTTCTGCCGGGTACACTGACAAGGTTTGTGATTGAAGGCTATCGCGAGCGTTGTGTCACAAAGACTGTACTTGGCCCGCGTGCGAAGCGGCCGTTGATACTGGATATACCGGTATACATCACCGGAATGAGTTTTGGTGCGCTTTCCTATGAGGCCAAGACAGCCTTGGCGCGGGGAGCGACCATGGCTGGTACCGCGACTTGCTCAGGGGAGGGCGGAATGATACCTGATGAGCGTCGCTACTCCAGCAAGTGGTTCTATCAGTGCATTCAATCACGCTACGGATTCAATCCGCATCATCTGCGTCTGGCGGATGCGGTCGAATTCTTTATCGGACAGGGATGCAAGGTTGGACTTGGTGGTCACCTGATGGGGCAGAAAGTGACTGATCAGGTAGCGGAAATGCGTTCATTGCCAGCAGGCATCGACCAGCGTTCGCCGGCTCGTCATCCAGATTGGCTGGGGCCTGACGATCTTGCGTTGAAAATAGAGGAAATCCGCGAGGCGACTGACTGGCAGATTCCGATTCAGTTGAAACTCGGTGCGGCACGTGTGTACGACGATGTTCGCATGGCCGCGAAAACCGACCCTGACATGATCTATATCGATGGAATGGAAGGTTCGACCGGTGCAGGTCCTCATCTGGCGACAGAGGAAACAGGAGTGCCTGGAATTGCGGCAATTCGACAGGCAAGAAAGGCATTGGATGATGTCGGCAAGACAGGTGAGATTTCCCTGATTTATGCCGGCGGTGTACGAAATGGCGGCGACTTGGCCAAGGCACTGGCGTTAGGTGCTGATGCTGTCGCGATCGGACACGCCTCACTGATGGCCCTGAACTGCAACAAGGATATTCCGGAGGCAGATTATCAGAACGAGATCGGTGTCGAGGCTGGTTATTGCTATCACTGCCATACGGGACGGTGTCCCGTCGGCGTTGCCACCCAGGACCCGGTGCTTCGGCAGCGACTGAATCCGGACGATGCAGCTGAACGTGTCTACAATTTTCTGCACACGCTTGCCATCGAGTGTCAGATGATGGCGCGGGCCTGTGGCAAGACAGATGTTCACTCTTTGGAACCGGAAGACCTCGCTGCACTGACAATGGAAGCGTCTGCCATGGCCATGGTTCCGCTCGCTGGGACACAGCACACGGTTGGACGTCCCGACATGACTCGCTATTGAGGAATCGCAGATGGAAAATGTAACCAACATCAGTGACAAGTTGAAGGATTCGACTACTGAACGGGAAAAGGAAATCGGCCAGCATATCGGTTATCGATATGATGTGAATCTTGTTCCGGATTATTCCAGACTTACTCCGTTTCTGAAGGAGTACATTGAGTTTATGGGCTGGGATGATCTGAACTGGCTGGAAGATGTTCACCTGGGATATGAAGAAGGCGAACCCGCGGTATTTGACCGAAATATCAACGGTTGGGTTCAGGTGCCGAGTGATCTCGACCTGCCAGAAGGACAGCAGGACCGGGATATGGTTGCCAGGGAATTGTTAGTGAAGTTTCAGTGCTCGGAAGTACACCCGATGGTGGAACTCAATGCAGAGTATGGGAAGGTAAAACCACCGTCTGGAGATTGAATCTGACGTCTGAGTCATTTTACTGATCAGGTCTTCGTCAGCCACGATTCAAGACAGGGTTGAATAGGTACTCTCAAAAGAAGCCATGCCGGCAACGGCATGGCTTTTTTTACGATATGCAGTGCACTGGACCCATTCAGGTCAGATAACTTTCCATGGTGTCATCCATCGCTTCGATCCACTTCGTATGATGCACCGGTTGCATGTTGCTTGTCACCAGTGATCGATGACCATTGTCGCGATAACCAATGATACTGTCGTGTTTATGATGCTCCCAGTTCATGAAGGTGTCGCCCATCCCCTTGACATCAAACTCCGGATAGTCAACCTGGTCTAGCAGGACTCTGATGTAGTCAGCCTGAAAGAAGATTTCCTGTTCGTAGTCCGCCAGGGTGGCTTCGCGCTCAAGCCATGCGGCATCGTCTTTGTCCCGTTCCGTTCTTGACGGC
The DNA here is from genome assembly GCA_028820695.1 of Acidiferrobacterales bacterium. NCBI lineage: Bacteria > Pseudomonadati > Pseudomonadota > Gammaproteobacteria > Acidiferrobacterales > Acidiferrobacterales bacterium. The sequence continues at coordinate 51,258 of JAPPIB010000042.1, forward strand.
ACGTCGATGCGGCCCATAATGACATCTCGAACATACCAGGCTTGGACATCAAACATATTGAATGTGTAATATTGGTCCTGCATGCCAAGATACATGACTTTGGGGTTGTCGTTCCAGATTACACCCTGATAAAGATTGGGAGTCCACATCCTGTTCGTCGTGCTCAGCTGCAAGGGCTTGTCCATAAAGGGGAAATGGTGCAGATACCCTGTACAAAGTATGATTGCATCCACGTTCTTGCTTACGCCATTTTTGAAATGTGCAGTCTTGCCCTCAACCCGGGTCAGCAAGGGCACCTCCTCAAATGAATCCGGCCAGTGAAACCCGGTCGGTGCCGTTCGATGGCTGATTGTGAGAGAGTTGGCACCGTATTTATGACACTGGGATGCGATGTCCTCTGCTGAATAGCTGGTTCCGATTATGAGGACATCCATGCCTTCAAACTCACGGGCATCCCTGAAATCGTGCGCATGAAGGACACGTCCATTGAAAGTGTCAAAACCTTCGAATTGCGGTACGTTGGGGACCGAAAAGTGACCCGTAGCCACAACCACAGAATCAAACTGCTCTGTGACCGAGGAGTTCTCTTCCAGATTTCTTGCAGTCACTGAGAATTTTTCGGAGGTGTCATCGTAGCTGACCCATTGCACGGCATGATTGAACTTGCAAAATTTACGAATTCCGGATGATTCAGCGCGTCCCTTGATGTAATCGGTAAGTACCGCACGCGGTGGAAAGGAAGGTATTGCCCGTCCAAAGTGTTCCTCAAACGAGTAGTCGGCGAATTCAAGACATTCTTTGGGGCCATTTGACCACAGATACCGGTACATACTGCCGTGAACGGGTTCCCCATACTGATCTGTGCCGGTGCGCCAAGTGTAATTCCACAGCCCACCCCAGTCACTTTGCTTCTCATAGCAGACAATTTCTGGAATATCTGCGCCGTTTCTCTCGGCACAAGCGAATGCATGCAACTGTGAAATGCCACAAGGGCCGGCGCCAAGTACTGCGACTCGAGTCATTTGGTTGCTCCTTTTGTGATTTTTAGAAATTTCGTCATGTAGTTGATTGGCGATTATAACTAATGAAATCTTCCTGTGCATTTCATTCATTGGGCAACCAAATGCGGCGGTTGACCTCAACAAATCCATTCATCGCCTGAGCACACCTGTCCCAGCGGTGAAGGAAATTTCCAGGCCGACAGAAGGCACTTCGAGCCGCTTGAACAAATTTATTTTGTCTTAACTGCGCCATTGACTACAATTTACATAGTTAAAATTAAACTGTGGCAAATGCCGGAGGAAAATGCATGAGTCTTCAACAACAAGAATCAAGACGAAAGTTCTTAAAACAGATGGCTGCTGGCGCAGCTACAGTATCGGCAGCTGGACTCGTTCCAGGCCGAGCGTTCTCAGCTAACAAGACACTGACGGTCGGAATGAACATCCCGATGACCGGTGATCTGGCGCCTTGGGGCCTGCCGGGATACTACGGCTGCGAGATTATTGCGAACAATATCAATGCGGCTGGGGGAGTCACCATAGGTGGCGAGACATATGACTTGAAAATTGCGACCTACGACCATGCCTACGAAACCGACAAGGCAGTTCAAGGCATGAAGAAGCTGGTTTTGGAAGACGATGCCAAGATGGTCATGATGCTCGGTGGAGCTACGGTCGCTGCCGTTCTCCCGTGGGCAACTCGAAAGAAGGTCTTGACAACAACCCTTCTGCCGAGTGACATCACACCGGATTCGGAATATTTGGTTGCTACGTGTGAGTCGCATCCGCTCTATAACGTTACCGGAGTGCAGTATCTGGCAAGGGAATTCCCTGATGCCAAGACTGCGGTGATCGTGACCAACAACGACGTGGAATATGGTCTTCAATCGACCGCAACGTATCAGGCAGCCTTTGAAGTGGAGGGAATCGAGGTGGTCGACACCAACCTGCACGGATTTGATGTCACCGACTTCGCCCCGATTGTCAGTTCAGTTCTGGCGAAGAATCCTGACATCTTCTGCATGGCGACGAGTTTCTACGTCACGCCGATCATGGAGCAACTGTATCACCAGGGTTTCGAAGGCAAGATTGTGTCATGCACCTTGGATTACTATGACGAGATCATCCAGAAAACGAGTGTTGATTTCGTCAATGGTACTATTTTCCAATTCCCGGACTTCGATGATCCGGCACTGCTGGAAGAGGGAGTCAGTTTCCCTGATCCTGCGGGATTTGACGCAGCATTTCGAAAGGATCATCCCAATGACTGGTCAGCAGTTGCCTGGGAGTATCCCGTCATCTTGCTGAATTGGCTCGAAAACGCGAAAGCGGCCGGCAGTGTCGAGTCCGAAGCGGTAACCGCACACATGACCGGCAACAAGCAGGAGTTTGTATTCGGTGGCGGAGACTGGTGGGGCAGTCAGTTGTGGGGCCTCGACAATGTTCTGATCGGTCGCTGGCCGGTAGTCGTGGTAACCGACGGCAAAGCGAGAATCCAGGAATATGGTGATCTCGCCGGCTGGCTCGATGCTAACAATGATGTCCTGATCAAGCACATGAAAGATCTTGGGCTTAGAACAGTCTGACATCTGACGTAAACTTACCTGGGGGGAGAGAAGCAGTTGAATTCTCTCCCCTTCATTATTTTTGCTTGAGTAAACCAGAGAATTTCTATTGGATCTGTTTGTACAAACAATCGTAAATGGATTTATCCAAAGCGGATTCTATGCGCTGGCATCAATCGGCTTGGTTCTGGTGTTCGGAGTGATGCGCGTTGTCAACTTCGCGCATGGCGAATTGGTCATGGTGGGCGCGTACACAGTATGGCTGGTTCACGCTCAGCACGGCGCGCCGTATCTGCTGACTGTGGTTCTCGCGATCATTGTGGTAATGGGAATCGGGTTAGCGATGGAGCGATTTCTGTTCCGTCCTATGGTGAATGATCCACTCGGTGGGTTGATATGCTCGATTGGCGTACTGTTCATCCTGCAGGTGATCGCAACCTACGTAGGCGGTGAGGGTCCTTCCAAGCAGGTTCCACCGCCTTTCGAGGGAACCATGGTGATCATGGACTCCATTCGGATTCCAAATCAGAGACTGTTCAGCATCTGTGTATGCGTCGCGGCGCTTGTCACGTTGTGGCACTTCCTTACAAGAACCAAACTAGGTTGGGCGGTCAGGGCTGTATCCATGGACCGGGAGGCAGCTGCGCTTCAGGGAATCAGTACGGTTCGTATTTCCATGGTTGCTATCGGCGTCGGTGCGGCGATGGCTGGATTGGCAGGTGCGTTGATGGCTCCACTGACCAATATCAATCCGCATATGGGTCATAACGTCATCATCACCGCATTTATCGTCACTATCGTAGGCGGAATCGGCAGTCTGCCCGGTGCGGTGATCGCTGCGGTGCTTTATGCTCTGTTCCACACTTTCATGACAACATACTTCAGCGGAACGATTGCCACGATATCCGGACTGCTGATCATGGTATTGGTGCTGATCGTCCGTCCGACTGGAATCATGGGACACAGGGTAAGCGAGTGAGATGAACACGCCTGCGTTGAGAACCACAATACTGATTGCCGGACTGCTGATTGGTCTGGCCATACTGCCGCATTTTCTCAAGTATCATCAACAGGATTTTCTGATCTTCCTCACCATCAACATCCTTGTGGTTGTCAGCTATCGTCTGGTGACATTGACGGGTGAGTGGTCTTTGATCCACGCGGTCATGATGGGGGTTGGTGCCTATACGAGCGCCCTATTGAGTAAGAATTTTGACATCTCTTTCTGGATCACTCTTCCTTTGGCTGGTGTAGCTGCAGGCACCATGGCTGCGTTGCTGAGTTATCCATTGTTTCGCATGACGCAGTTTTATTTTCTGATTGGCTCGTTCGCAACCGGTGAGGCAATCCGCTTGTGCTGGATTCAATTTATCAAGCCATTTGGTGGAACAGGAGGTATCAGTGCGATTCCATCTCCCGAACTGCTTGATATCGATTTTCTTGAGCCGATACCCTATTTTTATCTGGTCCTGATTATCGTCACTGTCTGTGTATTCCTACTTTACCGAATAGAGAAATCCCGCATCGGATTGACATTGCATGCCGTTCACTGGAAAGCAGTACTGGCCGAATCCGTTGGGATCAACACGTGGAATTACCGTGCACTGGCATTCGTGATCGGTTCCTTGTTCGTTGGAATTGCCGGTGCTCTGAAAGTGCACTATATCGGTACAGTCGCGCCTAAACAATTCGACATCGGTTTTATGGTTTTCATACTCATTTGGGTAATTGTCGGAGGGTATCGAACCTTTTACGGTGCGATGCTTGGTGCTGTGGCGCTATCCGTACTGGACGAAACGCTGCGGGGAGTTGATCAGTTGCGGCCCGCTATTTATGGATTCACATTGATATTGTTTATTCTTTATCTTTCTGGCGGCCTGGAGCAGTTGCCGCAAAAACTTCGCAGAATTTTTTGGGTTGGAAAGCAGGGCAATGTCTGATGCCTATCCTTGAAGTAAGGAATCTGACGATGCAATTTGGCGGCTTGATTGCGGTCGATGATGTCAGTTTCGCGGTCGATGAAGGCGAGATTCATGGGTTGATCGGTCCGAATGGCGCTGGCAAGAGCACGACCTTCAAAGTCATTGCCGGATTCTTGACTCCAACGGGCGGGGATGTTGTGTTTCGCAACACCAGTATTAAGGGACGGAAGCCCTTCCGAATCGCCAAAGACGGTATTGTGCGCACTTTTCAGGAAACCACCCTGTTTCAGGAACTCAGTGTTTTTGACAATGTATTGATCGGCGTGCATAAGGAAGCCAAGACAGATGTGTTTTCGGCGGTGCTGGGACTTGACCGACAACGGCAGGCGCAGGCGTCGGCGGACGCCAATCGGGTTATTGACTTCATCGGACTCGGGGATCGCAGGGATCAACTGGCCGCGGAACTGCCACTTGGATTCCAGCGGGTGTTGGCGGTAGCTGTGGCATTGGCCTCAAAGCCAAGTCTGTTGCTTATGGATGAGCCGTTTGCCGGAATGAATCCGGAGGAGACTCGACATATGATGGATCTGACCCGCACTGTGCGCGAATCTGGGGTAACCATTGTGCTCGTTGAGCACAATATGAAAGCGGTGATGGGGTTGTGCGACCGTCTGACGGTGCTTAATTTTGGAACGGTGTTGGCTGACGGAACACCGGAGCAGATCAGAAACAATCCCGATGTGATCCAAGCTTATCTTGGAGGGCAGTGAGATATGCGGCTGGAAGTGAAAGATCTTGAGGTCAATTACCAAAATATCGCCGCACTGAAGGGAATCAGTTTTACGGTACCAAACGGGGCGTTCATTACCATAATTGGATCAAACGGGGCTGGCAAGAGCACAACATTGCGCACCATTTCGGGGCTCGTCAAGCCAAGTTCAGGTACCATTTCGGTCGACGGAGAACGTATTGATGGTCTGGCTGCCGATAAGATTGTAGCGTTGGGGATTTCTCATGTGCCTGAAGGTCGTCGCATATTCAAGGATCTCACGGTCGTTGAGAATCTGCATCTGGGTGCCTTCATTTACAAAGATCAGGATCGTATTGATCGCGACCTGAATGAAGTCTACAGCCACTTCCCAAGACTGCTTGAACGCAGTAACCAGCAAGCAAGGACGCTAAGCGGTGGTGAGCAGCAGATGCTGTCAATTGGAAGGGCGTTGATGTCTCGTCCGAAAGTTCTTTTGCTCGATGAACCGTCGTTGGGGTTGGCGCCACTTGTAGTTCAGGAGATTGGTGAGATCCTGCAGCAGATCAACCAGGCCGGTGTAACCGTCATCCTGGTAGAGCAGAATGCAGATCTAGCCCTTCGACTGGTCAACTACGGGCATGTATTGGAGAACGGAAGAATTACAATGAGCGACAAGGCGGGAAACCTTGCCAACAACGACCACGTCAGAAGGGCGTATCTGGGCGTCTAGTCGGATTCCGGATAGATTCCCCGAACCCTCGATTTTGTCGGATCAAAGTGAGGGAAGGGAACAACCGCAGCTGGGATTCTTTTCTGATGGTCGTCGAGTTTGCCGACCTGCACCTCAGTTCCATCTTCGGAAAACTCAATGTTCATTTTACATAGGGCAATTGTCTTGCCCAGAACGGGTGACACTGTGGAACTTGTGATATCGCCCACGCGATAACGTCCATTGAAAACTCCATCTCCCGACTCTGCCGCTTCACGTCCCACGAGTTCCAGCCCGACTAATTTTCTTTGTGGGTTGGCTTTCCGTCGTTCAAGCGCTTCCCGACCGATGAAGTTGTCTGTTTTCGATTTCAGCGGCACTGTGAAGGGGATGCCGGCCTCGAACGGATCGGTCTGTTCACAGAATTCATGACCAGCCAGGATCAGACCTGCTTCGATACGAAGCATGTCCAGTGCATCCATCCCCATAGGCGTTACCGGCATTCCATGCGACGGATCTATGATCATCTGCCAGACAGTGGCCGCATCTCGGGGGTGGCAGAATATCTCGTAGCCCAACTCGCCGGTATATCCGGTTCGTGACACAACTATGGGCAATCCAGCTGCATCCTGCATCCTGGCGACGGAAAAGCGAAACCAGCCCAATTCTTCCACCGATGCCTGATCGGGTCTGGTCCAAATCAACTGACTGAGCAATTTACGGCTATTCGGTCCTTGCACCTGCAGGTTGGCTAGTTGATCAGTCGAGTTCTTGACCCATACCTTGAGTCCGAGCTTTTCCGCCTGCTCGCGCAACCACAGTCCAGAACCGTCACATCCGCCGACCCAGCGAAAGTTATGCGGTGCAAGGCGAAAGACTGTTCCATCGTCAATCATCCCACCGGACTCATTGCACATCGCGGTATACGATACCTGTCCAACCGACAGTTTTTTCATATCCCGCGTGAGACAGGTCTGTAGAAGCAATTCAGCGTCAGGACCGAGAACCTCATATTTACGCAAAGCAGAAAGATCAGTTACGACTACGCCCCGTCGACATGCCCAATACTCTTCAATGGCACCTTGATTGAGATAACAGGACGGCATCCAATAGCCGGCGTTTTCCACATAATTACGGGTAAGCTTCGAGGTTTCTGAATGAAATCCGGTTTCCTGTGTCATGATAGGGTCAGCATCTGTAGTCATTCGTATTGCAATTGAACTTTTGAACAATTCCTTTCGGTCATAAACTCGCACCTGAATATCGGTGGGATTCCAAGCGTTGGCCGGATCAATGTCATCGGAACAGGACGAACTTACGCACACCATATCGCGCATGGCGCGCATCAGTACGTAATCGCCCGGGCGAGACCAAGGCTCATCGGAAAGGAGTTGAAAATTGTCGTCAAAGAATGAATTGAAAAACAAGTTGATCGCCATCCAGCCTTTGCGGGGTGCGACCGGATATTCCTCTAGAGCAAAATTGAAATTGTCCGAGCAGTTTGGGTGTCCGGGGTAGCCCATTTCATCGTAAGTCTTGCTGGTGCAGGCAAGTCCGAAACTGTCATGTCGCCCACAGGTATCCTGTACGACTTCGATAACGGGCTGAAGGTCAACGTCAAAGAATTTTGAGAACAATCCCGGGCTCGGGTAAGCCGCGCCCATCAAGGATCTCGTAACGGTAGCGTCAAGACATCTTTCCAGACCTTTGTCGAGTGCCGGAATGTCAAAACACTGGAAGTCGGAACACTGTCGTCCATCAATGTCCAGAACCTGGATATAGTCCCCAGCCTTGACTTCGTAAGTTACAGCAGTCGATGCTTCAATGCGGAAATCCTGTGTGGGGGCAGCAAGCGGGTCAGGCAAATCGTATGAGATGTGTTGAGCGGGAGAGTTACGCGTGACCCACACAATCAAGTCGGTCGGTGGGTTTTGCTGATCGACCGGCATTGGATTTCCCGGAGCACCGATAATTCCGATGCATTCCGTGTTGGAGTTCAGGCTGATTCGGGAACCCGGAGCGGTTTCTCCATCCAATAGCAACTTTGGCTGGGCAGTTGCAAGGTTCATATCGAACCTTTTCAATTTTGAGCGAATTGCATGGGCACCCGGAGTTTCGGCGTTGAGCATTTCCGCGAGAGTCTGACCTTCAACCGTCTTCCCTTTGCTGAACTGTCCGGAGCAATCAGTTCCATGAGAGTCAAAGGCCGCAATATGTGCACACTGCAGTCCTTCGGGGTCGACTATCTCAATCTGGTCGCCTGGCAGCAAGGGCATGAGAGTCATCGCGCCGCCTCGGACGACATATCTTTCCCGCCCAAGATTGAAAGGATTCAGTCCGGGTTCAAGCGCCTGCCTGGTTATTCCGGGTTCTAGAAGTTCTGGTAACATCAATTTCGCCCGATGGACTTAATTTTTTGCCAATAAAAGGTCTGCTTGAAAATTCTGCTGTGAAAAGTAGTATATCACTTGCCATGAATCCATTACATAGGTTGAGCATTCGCGGGTATTTTCCTGGACTTTGCATGCGAGACTATCAGAAAAGGCAATCAGCGGTAGCTTGGTGTCTGCAAAATTCAAATCTGCAGGGACTGTCTTGTTAAAATGTGCAGACAATGCCGGAACATTCAGTCCAATTCATTCGAGATAGTCATAGGTCAGGCTTCATCAGACGACTGGCGTGCATGGGAGCGTTGCTGGTTGCCTCGACGGGCATCGCATTTGCCGATGAAATGCTTGGTGAGATTTCTTACAGGACACTTATTCCCATCATTGCATTGGATAAGGGGATGGTGACCGAAGTGCATGCGGATATTGGCGATCATGTGTCATCCGGTGACGTCCTCATCGAGTTCGATCCAACCGTACACAAAGCCAGGGTGACAGCACGAAAAAGTGCGGTAGAGCGCATCAAGATCGAAGTTGACAGTCTTTCAGATAAGTTTGAAAGACAACAGGAAATGTTCGACCGTGGCTCGCTCTCGTTGCTGGCTTACGAGGAAACGGACAACGCGCTGAAGACTGTCAAAGCGAAATTGAAATCTGCCCAGTCCAAATTGTCTGTCGCTCAGCATTATGTGGAACGTACCAGATTGCGTGCGCCTATGGATTCAATTGTCCTAAGCAGGAATATTCATCCTGGCATGAACGTGGTTCCCGAATTACAGACAGAACCACTGATGGTTTTGGCCAGCGATGGGAATTTCACAGTGAGACTGGATATGGACTTCGACAACTGGTCGAAATTGAGAAAATCCGAGAGTTCGGTACAAATTGATGTCAATGGCACCACATTTACTCCGGATCTGACTGAGTCTATATTCCTTCCGGCCTCTTCGGAAAGCGGAACTGGTTTTGTTGTGGAACTGAGTATTCGTGACGATTCAGGTGTAGTGGTTCCGGGTACGTTCGCAACAGTCCGATTTCAATAAATTGATCTTGCTTCGATCCGCCGGGCCGGTTCGGCGCGGGTATGGACTATTTCGTAGCCACATTTCGGTTATTTTGCCTCGTTCCTCCACATCCATAGACTAAATTTCAGTTAGCCAATGGGGTGCGGTCTCGAGAATCTTCGGGTTCGCACCTAAGCATCAGGTGAAGAGCAATGCATTATGCAATTCTATGGATGTTCGGGACTGTGGTCAGCTATTCGGCAGTCGCCATAGCAACGCGAGAAGCATCCTATGTGGTTGACACCCCAACCATCCTTTTCATTCGTTCACTCGTTGCGATCGTCTTGGTCACTTTACTGTTGGGATTTTCCAGGCAGGGATTTACCCAGGTCCGAACTGATCGCGTGTACATGCATGTGGCAAGAAACTGCGTTCATTTTGTGGGACAGTTTGGCTGGTTTTTCTCCATCGCCCTGATTCCATTGGCTCATGTTTTCGCGTTGGAATTCACGACTCCGATCTGGATTGCACTGCTCGCTCCTGTTTTTCTCAACGAAAAGTTAACGATGAGCAGGGTGTTGTGCATACTGGTTGGGTTTGTCGGAGTTATGATCATTGTCCGCCCTTTTGGAATGGGAGTTGAAGTGGGGTCGGTTGCCATGTTGATTGGCGCGGCCGGATTCGCAGGTGCGATGCTTTTTACGCGAAAACTCCTGTCCACTGAATCGCCTCTTTGCATCCTGTTCTACATGGCGATCATGCAATTACCTATGTCAACCGGATTGCTGGTATTGTTCGGTGACTTCCAGTTTCCTGATCTTTCGACGTTGTTTCTGATCGTATTCATTACCGCTGGAGTAATGTTCTCTCATTACTGTATGGCACGTGCCTTTCAACTAGCGGAAGTCAGTGCTGTCGTTCCGGTGGAATATTTACGATTGCCGCTGATAGCAATCGCAGGTGCGTTGCTTTATGCCGAGCCAATTGATCTGGCGACCATTGTCGGCGGGGCGGCCATTATTGCGGCAAACTATATGAACCTACGTTCGTCCGCTCGTTGATTCGCAATGGTCGGAAAATGGGGAAATGGTGGGCGATACTGGGATTGAACCAGTGACCTCTGCCGTGTGAAGGCAGCGCTCCCCCGCTGAGCTAATCGCCCACAAATACGATTATAGATGATATGGGAAAGCGTGCCTGTGCACATGATTCTGACTCGGGCTGAGGTGGAAATCATTGGGAATCGTCCCTACTGCATAATTTCCTCTATTGTCTGTGGCTTTCGTAATTCAAGATAAAAATTGATTCAAACTGGGGTCAATCTCTCCACAAGCCACGCTTCGTCCGAGCTTTTCAGTTGTTCATTCCGAAGGTGATTTTTCGTTCACTCTGATACTTGTGGTGGAGCAGTGCGATGATCACCTTTGATATGTGCACTGGCGATAGATCGCTATTCAAGGCGGAAAAATACTGAGTTTCTGTTTTCGTGCCTTCAGTTGCAATTAGGCAGTGTCTGTCCGAAAACCAATTATGGTCTAATTATGTTAATCATAACAACGATGTAGAGGCAGATAAGCGGCACCGAAAGTATTCCAATTCAAGCCGATTTTCTGCCAAAACGAACTAAAAACACCCGATTCATACCATTTCGGCAAAATCTTCAGGCAAATACCATGCGAAAAGTCGAATCCACCCAGCATGAACTTGGCGCCAGTTTATTCACCGAAAGTGCACCACCTGCTTTCGCTCAATGAAGTCCAGGCCGGCCAGTGCCTCGATGCGGTTGCGGTCGAGCGATGGCTGAAAAGCGAAATCAAACGACTCAAGGGATTTGGGCAGCATCAGCCCGGCGGTAGCAATCGACATCCTGATGCGACGGTTCTCGCGATTGGTCAGCTCCTCGGTCAACAATGCATCCATCGCCTCCAACGCATTGAGCTGACCGTCCTCAAGCTGTCTGACAACCCAGGAGAAGTGCTCCAGCGCAAACGGCATCTTCAACCCGACCAGCGTCTGGCCGATATGGTCCAATACTGCGGCACTCATGGGCTCACCTGCTCATCGGCATCCGCCAGTCGCTGCCTGACCGGGTCGGCCGGCCGGACTTTGCGATGCGTCGGGTCTGTAGATACCGGTTTAAAATTCCCCAAAAGTTTGTCGTCGGAAGTGACACTTGGCAGGGTTATCGCTGCAAGGATGACAAGATCGCGGGCAATTGCTCGATGAGATAGAGCGGAAGTGAGAGCAAGCAATACTGACTGGGCACCTGCTTGCCTCGCACATACACCCGTGTCTTTATATCGTGTACGCTTGCCGCACTGGCGTTAAATCGAACGGCAAGCGGGATGCCTTTTTCGGCAACAAACTGGTGGAGGGATTTGAGCGTGCCTGTCGCACCTGTTTTGACTTCAATTGGCACAACGCGCCCGTCAATAGCCACCACGTAGTCTACTTCAGCGTTTGATGACTGTCCTTCCCGGAGCCAGTAACTGAGTTCACGATTGGGGGACTCGGCAAGCAAGTACTGAAGATGCTGGCCGATAAACTGCTCGGCCATAGGCCCCTCGTTGACCAGTTGCAGTTCAGTCGCGCTCTGGATTGACTCCCAACTGATTCCGCATGCGGCCGTCATCAGCCCGATATCCATATAGATTAGCTTGTAGGTGCGGGAGTCTGAATCCGCTTGCAACGGAAGTCCATTACAAGAGCTGTGGACCACTTTCGAAAACACGCGCGCCATGCACAGCAATTCGATGTCCGACTTGATGGTTGCTGCCTGATCATCCCTTGAGTAGTGTACGTATTTGACTTTCTGCCCGACATTTTGTGCGGCTGAATTGAAAACGTTGACAATGCGTGCAAGGTTACGTGATCCGATGTACTTCGGGAAGTCTTCCCGATAGGTATCAATGATTGAAGCGTGTACTTCCTGTACAGCTCGCATTTGACGTGTAAGTCTGTACGCTTCAACCGCTTCTGGCATGCCGCCGACAAAGTAGTAATCACGTAAGTGTTCGATTAGAAGTTCGTGGATTACCGGGTCCAAACCTTGTTCGATATCAAAATTAATAATCGCACGGGCGAGCCCTTCAGCGCCAACCGCATTCAGGAATTCTGTAAAGCTCATGGACCCCATATGCAGGTATGTGATACGGCCTACAGGCATTGACCAATTATGATCGCTCAGGGAGAAGTCAAGCAATGAACCCGCAGCCAGAACCGGAAGACGGTTCATGTCCTCCTTGAAGTAGCGAAGGGCAGCGATGGCCTCCGGAACGGATTGAATTTCGTCAAGAAACAAAATCGAATCGCTTCTGATTGGCTCAATCCTGGGCAATCCCTCCAGAACATTCAATATGTAGGTCGGATCGTTGCGGGCGAACACATCAGCCAAATTGCGATGGCGTTCCAGATTGATTTCGGTGAGTGGTCGGCGGCAGCGTTCAGCGAACAATCGGACCAGCGCAGTCTTGCCCACTTGACGTGCGCCGCGGATAATCAGAGGTTTTCGGGTTGTTTGCGCCAGCCAGCGGTCAAGGCGGGTGAATTGTTTTCGATCCATTATGAATTGTAGAATTCCACTGAAAGGCAGTTGTTAACAGTAAAAGACAGGTGTGTATTGATAATATTAATAATTATACATAGGTGTGTATGAGTATTTCGAATATTTCAAGTGATGTATTCGATAACGACACCTCGGAATCAAGCGGAAACTAGCCTCGCTCGCAGCAAAGCCCGAGACTGACCACTGATGGCCCATCACATACCGGTTTGAGACATGGTCATAATGACTCGACACCCCGTCCATTGATCTGGAACGGCGATGCTTGATTGAATCATCAACCGCAAAACACCAACCGCCCTGATGCATGGCGTTGGTAGAACAGCCTGGCGATTCGTGTCTGCCAGCCTCGCCAGTTCAAATCGCTGCGTTTCATAAAGTCATAGAGTACATCTTTTTGGACTGTGCAAAACGACTCGACATGGGATAGGCAGAATAGCGACACGCTCCTTGAGCGAAGCCAGTGCCAAAGCAACAGCATGTAGATGACAATCTGTGCAACACAGCCGCTACGCTATAAAATCGCAAGGGTCGCCCAAGGTGATACGGTTGCCCACCTTTATCCAAAGCAGATTTCACAAGTTCCGCTACCCTATCCATTGCGTCTTGAGCAGAAGAAAATCGCCGACTGTCTCGGCTCGCTGGATGACCTGATCTCACCAACAGGCCGGAAGCTCGAAGCATTACGACAGCACAAACAAGGGCTGATGCAACAGATCTTTCCACAGTCGGGTGAAACTGTGCCAAAGTTACGGTTTCCGGAGTTTCGCGATTTACCAGCGTGGGAATTTCAGCCGTTAATTGCACACACTGTGATGCAAAGCAGATTTTCCACATTCAGCTAGTGCAACACAATATTGAACTGACGCCGTAGTTGCGCATCGACTCTTGAATCGATGTAATCCGGGTGATGATCTGCCAATACCTTTCTCACATGTGCATTGGCCTTTTCGCGAATTGTCTGCTTTCCATCTTCCATCCAGGAGTCCGGGTCCTGACGGTTTGAATGCGCGGGATAGTAATAGTCACGTTCCATGGCTGCCATCGTGTGCTGGCCTCCAAGAAAATGCCCCTCACCGAATACAGCCTCTCGAATTGCCTCAAATCCCATAGTCTCTTCGTTTACTTCGATCCCTCGCATCAGTCGATAGACATGGCAGAGCATTTCATCATCAATCACGAAAGCTTCAAATGACACGCCGAGCAGACTGGCCATCATGCCAGACGACTCATAGATCAGATTACCGCCGGCCAGTCCGGTCGCAGTCGCAGATATCCCTTTTTCGAAACCCATTTGTGCGTCCACCGCTTTCGCATCGGCCATGCTGCTCGCAACTCCTGATGGAAGTCCCAGCCAATTCGTGATCTGAGCCGCAGCAGCATTCAAGACAGATATCTCTCCCCCACTGCCCGCAAAAGCACCGGTACGCAAGTCGATGACGAAAGGCCAATTCGAAAAGATCATCGGATATCCGCTCTCAAACACATTGACCATGATCAGTGCCGCCAGCGTTTCTGCCAATGTTGAAACCAGCATTCCAGCTGGAGCTGCCGGTGCAGTCGCTCCTGATTGCGCTGCTATGATACAGTTGAGCGGCATTCTGTTCCGCATTGCGGCAATTGCAACGAATACTGCATCCTCACCATAGCGCAGCGGCGATACAACCGGACTGATATGAGCCTTGCAGAATGGTCTTTTCCGAAATTCCCCTTCCCCTCCGAGAACAAGATCAAACATCCTGACAGCCGGGTCGACATGATCACCAGCGAAGAAACTGGTTCCTACCGGTTTGGTTGTCCCCTTAAGCAACGCGTAAGCGGTATTGATGTCAAGGTCGAAGTTGTTCGGAATGTCAGTGGCTACACAGCAGCGTGTAAACCACGAAATATTTTTCAGTGTGTCTGCGAGTCGGGTGAAGTCATATAGATCTTTAATTGTCGATGGGCGATAGCTGCCGCTTTCAAGATCCATCGTTTGCACAGCGGCACCGCCGGTGCCGAAATAAACCCGGCTTCCACCGACTTCGATGTCATGTTTCGGATCGCGACCGAAGAAAACAAACGACTGGCATGCTGTAGCCACAACATCCTCAATCATGCTTCGGGGGAAGCAGAGTCTTCCGGCATCACTCAGATGTGCACCGGCCTGCAAAGCCCTGTCAGTCAGATCGCTTGCGGAGTTGTCCATGCCGATCTGTTCTAAAACCTTGACTGCGGTATCAAAGATCGACTCCATCTCATGCTGGCTGAGTGGTTGATAGTCTCCACCGGTCGTCCCTACAGGACACGGATCGATCACAGGTGGCTGAGCGCGCAACGTACGAATCGCGTCTCTGCCCGAGCGGCCACTTCGCATGCTGTGTCGCTTGCCCGTCATTGCTTCATCCGCAGATTCTGAGGGTCATACAAGCATCGCGCGGTCACTTCAGCGGGATAGACTTCACCGATAATTCCCACTTCCAGACCCGATGCCCGGTCTTTCAGCGCATCGGAGTCGAGATAGGCGTATGCAATATTTTTCTGTACCCTGTGTCCGTAACCGCCGGAGGTGATGGTGCCGATCAGGTTTCCGTCACAAAAAACCGGGTCCCCGGAATGAGCTGGCGCCGTATCGCAATCGACGGTCATGACTGTGAGTTGCTGTCTTGCTCCGCGGTCAATTTCACTTTGCAGGGCGTCCTTTCCGACGAAAGTGGACTTGTCCATTTCGATAAATCGTTCCAATCCGGCTTCTATCGGATTACGCTCATAGATCAGTTCTGCCTTCCAGTGCAAGTAACCCTTTTCCAGGCGCATGGATTCGCTTGCGTATGAACCAAACTGAATCATATCGAATTGTGTGCCCGCTTCTGTGACCCTGTCATAGAGTGAAACCAGATGCTCGTTGGCTACGTGCAGTTCATAAGCCAATTCACCTGAATAGCTCAGCCGCATCACCAGTACATCCACATCTGCGAACTTCATGCGTTTTGCCTGCAACGGTCTAAACGTCTCGTTTGACCAGCTTTCCCCGGGAGCCAATGACTGCAGCAGGTTTCTTGATTGAGGACCGGCAACTACCAACGTTGTATAGGCTGAGGTTATCTCATGCAAGGACACTGAAGCAGGCAGGTGTTGACACAGCCAGTCTCGGTCATGCCATTCAGCTGCGGCTGCGGAACCATACCAATAGCGCTCATTGCTGAGTTTGGCAACAGTCGCTTCGGCAAGCAAGTGACCGTTTTCGGTCAGGAAATAGCAAAGATTGACCTTGCCGGCCTGTTTTGGAATCGTACTGCACGACATGCGTTCCAAGAACTCAACTGACCCGGGCCCCCTTATTTCATATCGATTGAATCCAGACACCTCCATAAGTCCAACCGCATTCACAATTCCATTTACTTCATTTGCTACAACCTCAAGGGTCGGCGAAAAGCGGTATGATGGCTGATCCTCGAATTCAGGCGATGGCTTGAAGAACATCACCCGTTCCCAGCCATTGATCACACCCCAATGACAGTCTTGCCTATCCAGTTCCGCATAAAGGGGTGTCGAGCGAGCCAACCGTGCTGCAGGCCGAAATTCGTGAGGAAGATGGTAGTCAAATTCTCTCCGATATTCTTCTACAGCTTTGGCGCAGGTCGCGTCAATAGTCGCCCAATGTGTCAACCGGCGGGGGTCCAGATACCAAGCATCCCATTCGCACTCTCCGTGGACAATAATTTGTGCAAGGACTTTACCAAGTCCACCGCCTTCCCCAATGCCGGCACGCAAGCCGAGGCAGGCGTAAACATTGCGCTGACCCGGGACGGGTCCCACCAGAGGTGCGCCGTCGGCGCTGTAAGTGATCGGTCCGTTGATGACTGTGTGAATTCCGGTCTCTGTCAGACAGGGGAGACGGCGAAAGATGCGTTCCATGTTGTCCAGACAACGCTCCAGATCGGAGGGACAAAGAGATTTGGTAAATCCGGGGTCGATTCCGCTCAGACCGAACAACCGGCAATCATGCTCATACACCCCGACTAACAGTCCGGTCTTTTCCTGACGGCTGTAAAAGTTGTCAAGCGGGTCGCGTATGATCGGCACGCGATAGTCAAGCTGGGCAATCTGTTCAATCGGTTCGGTCAGAAAGTACATATGTTCCATCGAAACGACCGGATGAACGACACCGAGCATCGAGCCGACTTCATTGACCCGGTAACCGGAGGCGTTGACAACAATCTCACAGCGAATGTCTCCTTTTGTCGTATGAACAGTGAACTCCCCATTTTGCTTGCGTGTGATGTTTTCGACTGGATTGAAGCGATAAATTTCACATCCGGAGTTTCGAGCGTGCCTTGCCAGTGAAAATACGAGCTGAGCAGGATCAATATCACCATCCAGAGGATCCCACCAGGCACCCAAAATACCATCTGTTCCCATCAAGGGATGTCTTCGGCCTGCTTCTGCAGCATCGATATACTCCATTTCCACGCCGACTCCCGAAGCCATGGCAATATGGTGTCTATATGTATCGACCTGCGATGGTGTATGCGCCAAACGCATGCCACCCGTGATGTGGTAGTTGATAGGGTATTCAGGATCGCCTGCCAGTTCACGATACAAGTCAATTGAGTGGCGTTTCAGCGCAACCATCGTTTGGTTCGCGCCAAACTGGGTAACCTGAGCTGCCGCATGCCAGGTCGATCCTGATGTCAGTTCATCCCGCTCCACAAGGACTGCGTCATTCCAGCCTTCCTGGGCAAGATGGTACAAGGTGGATACGCCTCCTATACCACCACCGATAATGACGACTCTGGCATGTGCCTTCATGATTCGACAGAAATGAACCTGATCATAGGAATCATCCACGTGCTGACTGTTGCCATGAGCGTCAGCCGTCCGACCTCGCTAACGACATGGTTGCAATCGGTAAAATGGATTGAGATGGGGGAGGGGAGGCAGTATGGGAATTCTCACTGAGTGATGGACGGTACCGGCATTGAGACAGTCTTTTGCGCAACATGAATGCAACGTTCTCGGCTCAATGAGCCGTAAAGGCTTATTATAAAATACACATTTCACTCCTGCCCGAAGACGATCGTGGTTTTTTTGATTGTAATGAGGTCTCGACAATCGACAAACGTGACAAAAATCTGATTGTATGATGCCAGATTCGATTATTGCCGTAATGTTTGATGTGTTCGGTACTGTCGTAGACTGGCGTTCCAGCATCGCGAACGAGGTCAAGTGTGTACCCGGGCTTGAATCGGTTGACGGCCATGAGTTTGCGGACTCGTGGCGTGGGAAATACCAGCCGGCGATGGAACGTATCAGGACTGGGGAAAGGCCGTGGACCAAACTGGACGACCTGCATCGGGAAAACCTGACCGAGGTGCTTGAAGACTTGGGCATCGGAACACTCTCGCACGCACAGATGGACGACCTGAATCGTGCGTGGCATCGACTCCGACCCTGGCCGGACGCGGCTGAGGGGCTGCATCGGCTCAAGAAACGATACATCATTGCGACTTTATCAAACGGTAACGTCTCACTTATCGTCAACATGGCGAAGCATTCCGGCTTGCCCTGGGACATGGTATTGGGGGCGGAAGTGGTCAGGCACTACAAACCGCAACCCGAAGCCTACCTCAAATCGGCTGAAATGCTTGACCTTCAGCCTCATGAATGTATGTTGGTCGCAGCTCATAACTCGGACCTCGTCGCGGCATCCCGATGTGGTTTCAAGACTGCGTTTGTCGCCAGACCGACGGAGCACGGTCCCGATCAGGATTTCGATCTCAACGCGACGGGTGATTACGATGTGACAGCAAGGGATTTTTTGGAACTGGCGGATCGACTGGGCGCTTGAGTTGATGAAGGGACCACTGCTGGCCGTCTAGGTGTTGATTGTTCCATGAGCCCCTGTGCGTGACCGTTCCCATGCGGTTTTTTCCTCAAGGTTTCGGTACGGTACTGACGATGATGCTGACTATGGCAGTCGGCAGTTCGGCGATTTTGTCTGTTGCGGTCAGTGCACCTGATTCTGCACCGGAAATTGGAGTTCGCGCGACTCATGTCGGCCTATTTACCGGGGCGGTATATTTCGTTGCAATGTTTTCCGGCAGTTTCTGCCCTGGATTCATCGTCAAGTACGGTCCGATCAGGGTATTGCAGGCCACCACACTGCTTTCGGTCCTGGGTCTGCTTGTCTTTACCCTGGCTTCGCCGCTCGCAGTGGTCATGTGTGCGATTTTACTTGGGATCGCCTATGGCCCGATCAATCCAGCAAATGCACCGGTTCTACTCGCGGTCACGAATTCCGGAAACCGCGCATTCATGTTTTCCATCAAGCAGTCCGGTGTGACGGTTGGCGGCGTAGCCGCCGCGCTGCTTGTTCCTTTGGTCGCTGTCTGGCTGAACTGGAAGATGGGAATCATTTCGGTAGCTTTGCTTGGTATCGCCACCCTGATAATTCTGCAACCGCTGAGACGACAGTTTGACAGCACCCGCATCAACGTACCTTTGGCATGGTCATTTGCTACGTTGATCGGTCCGGTCCGACAAATCATGAGAATTCCCTTGCTCAGAGGTTTCGCGACGGTCGGATTTACCTACGCAGGTGTTCAAATCTGCATCAGCAGTTTTTTTGTTGTCTTTCTCGTGCAGCAGGGGTTCACTCTGGTCGAGGCGGGTGTATGTTTTCTTTTTGTCAATATCGGCGGAATTATCGGTCGTATCGCTTGGGGCGGCATTTCTGACAAGTGGCTGACACCCAAATACACACTGACCGTGATTGGTGTGATTTCCGCTGTCTCCCTGAGTGGAATTTTTGCGGTTACCGACGGCTGGCACAAGTTTTTCCTATATATATTTTCATTCATACTTGGTTCGAGCACACACGGATGGAACGGTGTATTTCTTTCTGAAGTCGCTAATCATGCACCGCAGGGCGAATCACACAACTGGACCGGCGGGGTTCAATTTCTGATTTATGGCGGGGTCGCGGTACTTCCGCCCTTGTTCGGTTTCGTCATCCTGACGACCGGTGGGTATACCGTCCCATTTCTGCTCATTGCTCTTTGCGTATTTCTAGCAAGCATTTCATTGCTTTGGCTGTATCACACTTACAGTAGTTTTCATTAGGACAAACGACCGCAAGATGGTCACGCTGTCGGTTTCAAGAGCGGGCGGGACGCAACAGTTGACCGCAATCATGTGTATTCGTTGAACAATACCCCGATGGGTACCGCATAGAGTTTTAGTCCGTCTCGCGAGAACGGCAAGATTCGATCACCCGTGTAAAACAACACGCCATGAGCGAACCTGTCACCCGAATATTGCGACAAAGCGGCAAGACCCTTAAAGTCGCGGCTGCTTGCACTGGCCGATGCCTTGACTTCAACACCGACAATTTTTCCATCACTGCGCTCAAGAACCAAATCAACTTCAAACTGGCGGCGGTCTCGATAGCAGTACATCCTTGACGCGCTGCGTGCTCAAGTCGCATGCTTGCAGCATTCCATATAGACGAGATTTTCCAGCAGGTTGCCGTAGAATTGGCTGTTCAACAGTTGATCTTCAGAATTTATCCCGAGCAAATGGCAGGCAAGACCGGTGTCGACAAAATGAAGCTTGGGCATACGGGCGATCTGACGCTTCGCAGGGTTGTTGGTGTATTTTGCCAGTCGGCGAACAACAAACATGAGTTCCAGCGCTTCGATGTAGGATTTGACGGACTTGTCGTTCAGTGCGAGGCAAAATAGCCGGCTGTCACATCGACTTGAGTAATCGCATGATACTTGAGCATCGACTCGAATCTGCGATGAACGTTTTGCACCGATCAGCCCGACCATACCCATAGGTAATGTACCTGTATGGAAGTCAAATACGAGAAGTGGATTTTTTCAACGATTTGGAGTGGAAGACAGCAATCAGTTTCATGTGTAAGTCCGGTTCAGCCAGCGTTCGGACACTTCGCGACCCGGCCGGTTCAATGACGTCGCTGTCAGCTACAGGGATTGGTCTGCCCCTGCCCGACTCCGACGTACGTGATGTTTTTGGTGTGGAAGTCTTTGGCCTCAAATAGGTTGTGCAAATCAACGATAACCGGACCGGTCAGGTCTGCGAGCAGTTTGTCGATGTCAACTTTGCGGTAACCGTCCCAAGCAGTCGCAAATACTACGGCGTCAGCACCACGAACCGCTTCGAATACGTCGTCGAAGAATGCTACATTTTGCAAGACTTCCTGAGCATTGGCTATTGCGAGCGGGTCATGTGCATGAACAATGGCACCTAACTCCGTCAGCTTGTTTATGATGGCAATACTGGGGCTATCCCTGATATCGTCGGTACCCGGTTTGAATGCCAGTCCAAGGATGGCTATGACCTTGTCGTGTACCGATCCGCCCAACGCTGATTGCACTCGGAGAGCCATATTTATTTTGCGTTGATTGTTGATTTCCACAACCTGTTCCACAATCCGCACCGGCGAACCTGCGTTTCTGGCTGTCTGTACCAGTGCGATGGTGTCTTTCGGAAAGCAAAGACCCCCATAACCGGGTCCAGCACGCAAGTGTTCCTTTCCAATGCGCTCGTCGAGACCGATTCCGTACGCCACCCCCCGCACGTCAACACCGGTCAGCTCACACAAGTCGGCAACTTCATTGATAAATGAGATCTTTGTGGCGAGAAACGCGTTGGAAGCATACTTGATCATCTCCGCTGTTTCAAGATTGGTATCCACAATCGGGACATCCTGAAGAATGAATGGCAGGTACAGTTCCCTGAGAATTTCTTTCGCTTGCGCCGATTCGGTTCCGATCACAATCCTTGAAGGGTTCATGAAATCATGCAAACTCGTTCCCTCGCTCAGAAATTCAGGATTGGAGGCTACATGAATGTCTGCGTCCGGATTGACCGACTCAATCAACTTCCTCACGGTCTGGCCGGTACCGACCGGAACTGTTGATTTGACGACAACAACTGTTGAATCGACAATACATTCGGCGATTTGCCGGGTTACTTCCAACACATCAGTCAAATCGGCGCTGCCATCATGGTCCAGTGAAGGTGTGTTGACGCAGATCATAACGACTTTGGATTCAATGACAGCAGTCTTCAGATCCGTGCTGAACGTCAGACGCCCATTGGTTGAATTGCGTTCCAGAAGTTCCGGCAGCTGGGTTTCGTGAATCGGGCAGCCGCCCTGATTCAGTTGATCGATTTTTGACTGATTGTTGTCGACGCAAACCACATCGACACCCAATTCGGAAAAGCCCGCACCGGTCACCAGACCAACATAACCTGTTCCAACGACTGATATTTTCATGCGTGGTGCCGTAAACCCTTATTGAATCAATAAGATATAGCAAATACGGATGGCAAGCCAACTATACCGATTTTTGAATTGCTGATTTGACCAGATGTCACCGTAAAGCCTGCCCCGGACGAAAGTGAGTGCGGTAGCGCACGTGATGCATTATTGTAATGTATGGTCAACCAACGACGGATTCAATCCACGGCGGAATTTTTCTCAAGCGTAAGTATTGACGACAGAATAAAAAACATGTAGTTCTGAACAATTTGCCTCGAATTGTTTACACTGTGGTGCATGAATCAGGTAATTTCGCACGACTGGAAAATCCAACAGGGGTGGGTGACAGTCGATGGCTATTGGAGCACGTAATTGAGTAACGGTAACAAAATGAAACCCATTCAGTCTGACAGGCGAAAGGTTGTAAATATTGACGTCGGGGAGTTCAAACCGCTCGTGGACGACAACGGGCGGGTGGACGGCGAGGTCCTGCAGGCCAATGGAAACTATGACTTGGGTTGCGGTTTTCACGTCTATCGTATGCCGCCGGGACATACCACGACACGGCATATACACAACGGAGACGAAGACTTTCTGATCCTGGAAGGTGAAATTGTCGACCATGATGGATTTCGATATCGCAAAGGTGATCTGGTGTGGCTGGAGGCCGGTACCGAACACAACTCGTACACCGAGCATGGCGCGCTGATCGCAGTCTTTTTCCGCAACTGAGCCGCGTTCGGCTCAGATGACCCGGCGCTTCGGGATGATCAGATTGCGACCGGCTTATCGAAACTTGTCGTATATATAGCGGGCAGTCATCAGGTCAAGGTGCCCTCCGCTGCCATTTTTGAACAATGTGACGTCCTGTGTTGAATTCCGTCCGCGGACAGATCCACAGCACAGCTCATACAGATCGCCCCGCACATCTGACTTGGCAATCGCACCGGCTTCGATTTCGACACTGTCGATATTCATTGAATCTGCGAGCGTCTGTGCGCGAGAAAACGTACGGTTCCAGATGGTTACAGTATCAATCGTCGTATGAACCGCGCAATGGGCACGGATGAGATGAGGCGCCATGGCTCCCGCTCCGATCATCGCCATTGACTTGGGACTTGAGTTGGCCAGCAGTTTAGATCCTAAAGCAGAATCAGCAGCGGTCTTGTAGTAAGTCATTGCGGTTCCGTCGATGACTGCTGCAGGCACACCGACCTTGACTTCGTTCATGTCGAATCCAATCTGAACTCGATGAGTCGTCTGAGAAAGGGAATCGTGACTTTTCGACGTGTTTCGACTGCAGTGTCAATTTCGTTCAGGAGCCTCATCAGGGAATGGACATCCCGAGAGAATCTGCTCAATATGAACTGAATGGCTGACTCCTCAATCGTCAGTCCTCGCCGGGCAGCTTGACGCTCGAGCAGCTTTGCCAGATTCTCATTTGACAGTGGATCCAATTTCAGGGACTGACGTCCCTGAAATCTATTGACCAGGTCCTTCAGGCTGAATCTCATATCAGCTGGTCGGAATCTGGATGAAACCAGCAGTCGTTGGTTTTGGTTTTCGATGCGCTCAAAGAGATCGAACAGAGCGTTCTCCCACGCTGGTTGCGCCGCAATTGAATGCACGTCATCCAGACACACGAGCGTATTTCGGGACAATTCGTCCAGACAGGAAGGATCAAGATTCAATTCCATAAGTGGAAGATAGATGCTGTCATCCGAAACATTCGCGACAGCAAGCAGCAGATGGGTTTTCCCTGTCCCCATCGGTCCCCAAAGGTGACAGACCTTCGAGTTGACTTTGCATTCGAGGAAATCATGCAAGACGGACAATGTGGCAAGGTTCTCACCCGGCAGGAAATTTCCAAAAGTCGATGGATTACTCAGCCTGACGGGCACAACTGTCTGTTTGGTCATGTTCACTTTGGCGGGGTGGGATTACATTGAGTAATCTCTGCGAATCGCCCAGACCCAGACATATTGTGTACCGCTGGCGATCGTTGATAGCGCAACCGCGATCATCAGGACTTCGGTCAGATACGGGATGAACAGCCACGACGTATTATTCAAAAGGACAGCGATGACGTATGTAATTTGCAGGAAGGTATTGATCTTGCTCGTCAAGGTGGGCTGCATCGGAATGCTCCCATTCAATGTTGTCAGTACAAGATAACCGCCAACAATGACAAGATCCCGAAAAATCACCAGCATCATCAGCCAAAATGGTATGACATCGAGTATTGTCAACATGCCATATGCTGCAATGATGATGATCTTGTCGGCGAGCGGATCCAGGCTTGCACCAAGTTCGGATGTGTAGTTGAAACGCTTGGCAATCCAACCGTCCAGACCATCTGTGAATCCTGCCAGTATGAACAGAATCAAGGCAAGTTCAAAATTCGCATCCCGAAGCAGCACGATCAGCAACGGAGCCGCGGCGATTCGCGATAATGTCAGAATATTGGGAATCTGAGATGCAAGAGACGTCATTTTACCTGATGGTTGATTCGCAGTGTCTCGTCGACAAAGTCCTTTATTTTACGGTAAGTTATGCTTTGCTATCCTGCCAGGCGGAACGATTTTCAAGGTAAAATGACAAATGCTGCACCCGCATGGTGCATCTCGTTGAACCAGTCTCGCACTTGTACCTCAATTTCGAATATTGTGACAGTTTCTGACCGAAATAAAATTACTTACGAAGACGCCGGCGTTGATATCGATCTGGCCGACAGAATGATCAGGTCCTGGATGCCCCAGATCAGCCGTACGTCTAAAGCCGGACAGATCGGGTCGCCCTTGGGATTCGGTGGGCTGTTTGAGGTTCCACCCGGGTATGACTCGCCTGTTCTCGTAAGCAGCACCGATGGCGTTGGAACAAAACTGAAAATCGCATTTGAACTGGACAAACACGACACAGTCGGTATCGATCTGGTTGCCATGTGTATCAATGACATTATAGTTTACGGCGCGCAGCCACTGTATTTTCTGGACTACATTGCAACCGGCCAGCTTGACGAGAATGTCGTTGGCCAGGTGATCAACGGGATTGTCGAGGGCTGTGAAATTGCAGGGGCGGCACTGATCGGAGGAGAGACTGCGGAGATGCCCGGCATGTATGCGTCCGGTGAGTATGACCTCGCTGGATTTGCTGTAGGGATAGTGGAAAAGTCTGGAATCGTCGACGCCGCGACAATTGAAGTTGGCGATGCAGTCATCGGCATCGCGTCCACCGGGGTGCACTCAAACGGTTTTTCTTTGATCCGAAAACTGATCGAAGACCGGCAATTTTCCCTGGCGACTGAGATTGAGGGATGCTCTTTGGGCGAAATCCTGCTGACGCCAACCCGAATTTATGCGAAACCCTTGCTGAAAATTGTTCAAACCGGCTCAATACGAGCACTGGCGCATATCACAGGTGGCGGACTGGTGGGGAATATCGAACGAGTGATGCCGGCAGGATTATGTGCAAGATTGGACTCGCGATCCTGGCCCGGTCAACCAATCTTCGACTGGATTCAAAGTCACAGTCATATCGACGACTACGAGATGATGAAAACATTCAACTGCGGGATCGGCATGGTGGCTGTTGTGCCACACGAGGCAGAGTCGTCCATTCGAAAGGATTTAGACGCGATGCAAATGCCTGCCTATCGGATTGGAGTGGTCGAGGCGTCGAACGAACCTGCGACCCGGATCGAATGATCAGCCACAATCCACCGATCCGAATTGTTGTATTCGCTTCCGGCAACGGATCGAATCTGCAGGTTATTGTTGACAAAGCTCAGATTGGAGAGTTGTCCGTTGAAGTTGTCGCTGTTATCAGCGACCAGGAAAATGCCTATGCCCTGGAGCGGGCCAGAAAGGCGAACATCAGGCCGATATTTGTGAACCCTGACTGCTACCGTAATCGATTGGCGTACGATGAGGCGCTGAAACAAGTCGTTGTCAAACTCAATCCGCAGCTGATTGTGCTGGCAGGCTTCATGCGGATTCTGTCGGCAGAATTTGTAGCAGGCTATGAAAATCGCATCATGAATATACATCCATCCCTATTGCCGAAATTCAAAGGGTTGAATACACATGAACGGGCATTGGCGGCAGGAGAAAGATATCATGGTGCGACTGTCCATTTTGTGACGGCAGATCTGGACGATGGACCGATTATCGTTCAGCATAAAGTGCCAGTGTTGCCGGATGACTCTGTCGACACGTTGGAGCAAAGAGTGCATGAATGCGAATATGAGATTTATCCTCGAGCCATTCAATGGTTCGCAGACGAAGTTTTGAAGTACGGACACGTGCAGTCAGTACCCATCAGTGAGATCAAGTTATGAATCCAGCGAAAAATGGTATGTTTCAATCCGCACTTTACGTAAAGTCCACAATGTGTCTGATCGTATTGTCGATCCTGACGGCGGTTACCCTGGATCAGCCGCAGGCTGAAACCCAACCGATTGGAATCAAAGTCAGATTTGCGGTTCTATACGGCGATCTGAAAATCGGCGAGAGCATCCGCACTGTTGTCAACGGCAATGACGGATATACCTATGCGGAACATCGCGTGCAGGTTGGCGGCCTTTTGAGGTTGTTGGGCGAGGAGTCCTACACGCAGGAATCAACTTTTCAATTTCACGGAACTGAGGTTGTTCCGATTCAATTCAAGGTTATGGATGAATCCAAAAATGAAGTTGCCAACGGTCAGTTCAACTGGGATGATCGGACAGTTGTGTTCGGGAACGGAACGACAATCGATATGCCAGAGCATCGAATTCTTGATTGGGAATCATGGTACGTCACAATGATCAATTCGCAGACACGGGATTTGGAAAGCCAGCGTGTCACTGTTGTTGAAAATAACAGGGTAAGAACATACGAATACCAGGATGTCCAACCTGAACAGATTGACTTCCAAGGTGAGACAGTCGACACGATCAGAATCAAATTGCAGGACGTGAATGATGGGAGAAGAAGTTATGATGTCTGGATCAGCCCGCAGGTGCTCAACCTTCCGCTTCGTATAGACAAGATCAAGAAAAGTCAGCGGATCAGTTTTGTCGCTCGTTCATTCGATTGGGTATATTCCAAGTGAGATGATCAGGTGAGGCATTTCCAAGCACGGCGACCGGGGCAAGTTACGTGACTTGCTCTTGAATGCTCTCACTCATCCATCTATGCAAAGTGGCTACAGAGTGCTCTGAATTGACCCCGTGATTCGGGTCGATTACCAGTGGTCCGGGTGAGTAGCCTCGTGATTTCAATCCGCGATGAACGGATTCGACCAGACGGATGTCTTCTGCCACAGTGGTGTCGCGGTCCTGAATCGCCAACTGACGAATTGCCTCCGTATCTTCGGAGTTTCTTGTAAACCAGCCTCGCCAGACTCTTACGTGCTCGGCATCGACCGGTCGCCAGTGGTAAGTGTTGAGAATCTGTCCGGGATACACCTGAAATGAGAACATCGGCCAAAGGTACCAGCTGGAATAATCATTGGCAAACGGTACGGATGCATCAATCGCATAGGACATTGATTTCTGCGTTCGTGCCTGAGCGGTATGTCTGAGACAATAACCTTGTGGCTGGATGTCATAACGGTCCGGTCTGATTACTCCGGTCGAGAAACTGGGGTGATTCAACGCACAGTGATAGCATTCAGAATAGTTTTCAATGGAGACTTTCCAGTTACAGTTCTCGTCGATTTCGATCCATTCGATCGGGGTGAGCTCACTGCAGTCGGGCAAGAATTCCTCCATCTGCTCGCGTACTCTGGGAAACCAGCGGTCCATCGGTTCGCAACTGGAATCCATGTTGACAAATATGAAATTGAGGAAAACTTCTGTCCGAACCTCGGTCAGTCGGATCTTGCTACAGTCCAATGCCTTGACTGCCTTCAAGTTCGGTCCGAATCGAAGATTGCCCGAAAGATCATAGGTCCAGGCGTGATAAGGGCATGTCAGATTCGTTACTGAGCCGCATCCGCTGACCAGAGGATGCGCCCGGTGCTGGCAGACATTGTAGAAAGTGCGGATGCGTGAGTCTTCCCCCATCACGCAGAAGAAGTCCTCACCGAAGAGCTCGAATGCAAAGTAATCGCCAACTGCTTTCAGTTGGCTGGCATGACCGGCAAATTGCCAGGTCGACGTGAACAGGGTATTGGACTCCCTTTCGAATATTTCGGGATCCGAATAATAACTCGGGTCGAGGGCGAATACGAGTCTGTCATTCATGCAGATGTTACTCCGTAAGCCTGTCTGATTCGTTGCGACCGCATTATAAGGAAAGTTTTACCCATAGTGGTTGAAACGACTTCAGGCTTCTGTCTGGATTTTCGAGCCATGACTTGTTATCCCGGAGCGGTTTTGAGCCCGACCGCACAGTCTTTTCCCGCCCATCGACGACACGGATTTGCGGTTGGCCAAAACAAAATCCGCTGCAGGCGTGGGTTTCGTGATATTCTCACGCGCTTTCAGGGATCATCCGCTTGTTCTTGCGATGAAAATCATGTTTCCCTGGTGAATTCGTAAGTGCCAACCTCTCGTGACAGCAGGGATATGAGCGATGCGTGAACAGTCTTACATGCAGCAAGCGGGGGCTGGAATTTCCAATGAATGAGCAAGTTATACCATCTCATGCCAGGGTGGTGATAATCGGTGGCGGGATCATGGGTTGCGGACTTGCCTATCATCTGGCGCATGAAGGTATGCGGGATTCGGTGTTGTTTGAAAAATCCGAATTGACTTCCGGCAGTACCTGGCATGCAGCGGGCCAGATCACACAGTCAATCAGCTCGGTCACCCTGGGACGATGTGTGGACTATAACATCGGGCTGTATTCCCGGAAACTGGAATCTGAGACAGGGGTGTCGACGTCGTGGCACGGTTGCGGCTCGTTGCGACTGGCCTATACGGAAGACGAGAGAGACTGGCTCTTATTTACCATGTCGGTTGGTCGATCGCTGGGATTCCGAATGGAAATTGTCGGGCCTGATCGTATCAGACAATTGCATCCTTTCTACAACATGGACGGGGTACTGTGTGCATTGCATACACCAGACGACGGGCATGTCGACCCCTCTGGCGTCACCCAGGCACTGGCGGTTGGCGCCAGGAAACTCGGTGTCAGAATAATTCGCCGCTGTCGAGTTGTAAATCTTTCCATGCAAGCCAGTGGTGAATGGTGCGTGGAGACTGAGTGGGGGGACATCCGTTGCGAGCATGTTGTCAATGCCGCTGGAACCTATGCACGACAGATTGGCGAATGGAACAGTCTGCAACTCCCCATGACTTCAATGACGCATCACTATTTTGTTACCGACCCGGTGGAGCAGTTTGTGGACCTCGACCGCGAGTTGCCAGTTGTCCGAGACGATCGACACGTATCTGGCTACATCCGAATGGAGCAGAAGTCAGGATTGATCGGCATCTACGAAAAAACCAACCCCAGATCAGTATGGGAGGAACATTGTCCGTGGGAGGCTGAGAATGAGTTGTTTGCGCCTGACTATGAGCGAGTGATGCCTTGGCTGGAACAAGCAATGGATCGCATGCCGATTCTCGGAGAAGTCGGAATACGACGGGTTGTACATGGGGCAATCAGCCACCCACCGGATGGCAATCCACTGATTGGCCCTGTGGCAGATGTTCCAAACTACTGGTGTTGCTGCGGTACGCAAATTGGCATTGGTTGGGGACCTGGATTGACCCGTGCTCTGGCACAGTGGATGGTCCATGGTTCAGCCGATATCTCAATGCGTGAGTTTGACCCGCGAAGATTTGGCTCATATGCAGACAAGAGCTGGCAAGTGATCAAGGCCAAGGAGGACTTCAAGCTTCGCCACGAAATCCCGTTTCCTCATTTCAATCGAATGGAAGGTCGCCCGGTCATCTGTTCGCCGCTCTACAGCCGCCTGAAAGGGAAAGGTGCGGTCTTTGAAGATATCAGCGGTCATGAACGACCCCGTTGGTTCTCGCGGGATGATGTCCCTCAACGCGACCATTATTCGTTTCGACGTTCACCGGTTCACGATTGTGTAAACGAGGAGGTGGCGGGTGTTCGCAACCGCGTTGGAATCATGGATATTTCGGCATTTGCGAAAGTGTTGGTTACAGGAACTGATGCCACGGACTTTCTTGATAAACTGTCTACCAATGTTCTGCCACGCAGCGACGGGGGAATAGTACTGTCGATGTTTTTGAATCGCCGCGGTCGAATCGAACTGGAAACGGTTATCGTCAGAATCAACCGAGAAAGGTACTACTTGATTTGCGCCGTTTTCTACGAGCGCAGGCTGCTGGATCATCTTGGCAGGCATCGAACGAACGAGTGCGTTCAATGGGAAAACCTCAGTGAATCGTGGTCGGCCATCGCAATCAACGGGCCCCGGTCACGAGATGTGCTCAAAAAGTGTGTTTCTGCAAATTTGGAAAACTCGGAATTTCCCTGGTTCACAGCACGGCAGGTTGAAATCGCTGGTTATAATGCGCTGTGTCTGCGAATGTCCTATGCCGGTGAACTTGGCTGGGAACTGCATATGCCCAGTCCGGCGGCGTTGCCGATTTATGACGATATCGCAGAGTCGGGACGCGAGTTCGCAATGGTCGATTACGGTTCATTCGCAATGAATGTTCTGCGACTGGAAAAAGCGTTCAAAGGCGCAGCTGAGCTTACAAACGAAGTTTCAGTTGCCGAAGCAGATGTACTTCGATATGTAAAGTTGGATAGATCGTTCGTAGGGATTGGCGCAACTGCACTCGAACCGATCGCTCAGTTGCGGTGGATATGCGCATACCTGGAAATTGAAGCGGATGGACACTCGGATGGACATGGTGGTGAGACAGTGTTGCTTGGAGACCGGGTGGTCGGATCAGTGACGTCAATTGCATACAGCCACACCATGCAGACGATACTTGCCTTCGCATATGTTGATCCCGAAGTCTATACTTCACAGGAACCATTATCGGTAGTCATACAGAACAATCTGAGAGACGCCAAATTGCTGAGCGAGCCGGCTTATGATCCGGAGCGTAAGAAACTTCAAATCCAGGAACTATGATGCAGAGTAATGAAACCATGCGGGCTATGGTCCTGTCCGGACATGGTGGGTTGGACCGATTATCACTGAAAACTGACTGGCCGATACCGAAGATCACCAATTCCGAGGCACTGATCAGGGTCTTGGCTTGTGGATTGAACAACACCGATATCAACACACGTATTGGCTGGTATTCGAGAGAAGTTACCGGAGCGACGGATGACTTGTTGGATGACTCAATGAACTCCGAGGACGCGACTTGGGGCGGAGTGGCGTTGAAGTTCCCCAGAGTCCAAGGAGCAGATGTCTGTGGCATCGTCGAGCGGGTTGGCAGTGAGGTGGATTCGGGATTGATCGGCAAACGTGTCCTGATCGATACGTGGCTACGCGACTGGAGCGATCCGCATAATCGAAACAGATGTGGCTACTTTGGATCTGAGAGCAACGGTGGTTTTGCCGATTTTGTTGCGGTACACGGGAAGAACGTACATCCGATACAAAGTGACCTGAGCGATGCCCAGCTCGCGACATTCGCGACGTCAAGCATGACTGCTGAAAATATGCTGAATCGAGCCAACGTCGGCGCAGACGATCGGATATTGATTACCGGCGCGTCCGGTGGAGTTGGCTCCGCACTGATTCAGTTGGCCAAGCGACGGGGTGCACAGACGATTGCGATGGCGAGTGTGCAAAAACACGAAGCCTTGCGCAGCGCAGTCGCACCAGACGTGTTACTGCCCAGAAACTGCGAAAATCTGTCTGATTCGCTCAGACTTGCGACCGGGCACGAGACTGTCAGCGTTGTCGCAGATATAGCAGGAGGCAGGGATTACTGGCCGAAACTGATCGACGTACTGGAGCGAGGTGGGCGCTATGTTGTCTCCGGTGCGATTGCTGGACCGATCGTCTCACTTGATTTGCGTGACCTGTATCTGAAAGATCTGACATTTTTCGGTGTGACTGTTCCGCTGCCCGGTGTGTTTGCTGATCTTGTAGGGTATATTGAGCGCGATGAAATCAAGCCTGTTCTTGCTGCAGAGTACAGACTTGAGGAACTTCGCGAGGCGCAGGCGGCATTTATCGCGAAGAAACATATCGGAAACATCGTGGTTACGATGTAGGATCGGAGCAATTGTCGGTTCGGTATGGGTTGCGACCTCATCGGTTGTGACCGTCCTAACGCCAATTGTTCAGGATGCGATCCTATAGCGGAGGAAAATTGAAATGGTCGATCTAAGTCACAATGGCGATTGGGAAGCGCGTGCAAACAGGGTGTTGCCTGCCGGTGACTATGGCAACTTCGGTTCGCCTGTTTTCGTAAAACGAGGTCAGGGCAGTCGGGTATGGGACGTCAATCGTCGTGAATATA
Source organism: Acidiferrobacterales bacterium (assembly GCA_028820695.1). Lineage (NCBI taxonomy): Bacteria > Pseudomonadati > Pseudomonadota > Gammaproteobacteria > Acidiferrobacterales > Acidiferrobacterales bacterium. The sequence continues at coordinate 83,832 of JAPPIB010000042.1, forward strand.
TCGATTATCTGATCGGTTCCGGACCCATGCTGCTCGGTCATGCGCATCCCGAAGTGAACGAAGTGGTACAAGAGCAGATTTCACTTGGGACGACGTTCTTCACCAGCAATACTCATGGAATCCAGCTCGCGGAAGAGATATGCAATGCGGTTGCTTGCGCCGAACAAGTCAGGTATGTATCAACCGGCGGCGAGGCGGACATGTATGCGATGCGTCTGGCGCGGGCGTTTACAGGGCGAGACAAGATCCTAAAGTTCGAGGGTGGTTATCACGGGATGTCTTCCGAGGCGCAGATGAGTCTGGCACCGGTATCGAAGGCCGACTATCCGCGCGCCCAACCGGACAGTGCCGGAATCCCTCAATCGGTACAAGCGGAAATGCTGATCGCTCCGTATAACAATTTGGAATTTGCGGCTTCACTGATCGAACAATACCGAAATCAGATCGCTGCCATCATCGTTGAGCCACAGCAACGGGTCATACCCGCAGTTCCGGGTTTCTTGGAGATGCTGAGAGCCAAGAGCGATGAATATGGCATCGTGCTGATTTTTGACGAGGTGGTCACGGGGTTTCGATTCGCATACGGCGGCGCGCAGGAAACTACTGGAGTCATTCCGGATCTCTGTACGTTGGGGAAAGCGATTGGAGGCGGTTTTCCATTGGCGGCAATCGCTGGGCGGGAACAGATCATGCGACACTTCGATAAGGAAATTATCGGTGCTGGCAATTGGCTTATGATGGTGGGTACTCTGTCAGGCAACCCTGTCGCTGCCGTAGCCGGATTGAAGACTCTGGAAATTCTGCGCCGCGAGGGTGCTTATGACACGCTTCGAAAAAATGGCGAAACAGTCAAGCAGATACTGACGAGACAGTTGAAGAAAGCTGGTATTCCGCATAAAGTTGTTGGTCATCCAACCGTATTCAACGTCATTTTCGTTGATAGAGACGTCGACGATTACCGTGATCTGCTGGTGGAAGATGCATCAGCTGCGGCGAAATTCCAATCTCAACTGATCAAGAACGGAATTCTTCGGGCTGCAGGAAAATTCTATGTCAGTCTTGCGCTGGAGCAACGGGATTTTGATGCGACTGAATCTGCAGTGGAGTCTGTAGTCGAAGCCATCGCACAGTCCTGACTTGGGGTGCGGGTCTGACGATCGGCGTCAGGTGACTGTACTTTCACCCACCCGGTCGAATTGCAAGCTCAATTCAGTGCGCTTGACGGTTACAAACAGATTTCCACCATTGGATAGGGTGCCGAACAGCAATTCGTTTGCCAGTGATTTCTTGATCTTTTCCTGAATCAGACGACTCATGGGCCGTGCGCCCATAGCGGTGTCAAATCCGTTTTCCCCCAGCCACTGCCTGGCCTTTTCGTCGACATGCAGCTGGACACTTCTTTCCTTGAGCTGCTCTTCCAATTCCATCAGAAACTTGTCTACGACAAGCAATATTGTCTTTTTGTCCAATGAGTTGAAACGGATTACGGAATCGAGCCGATTTCGGAACTCGGGGGTGAACAGACGCTTTATGACTTCCTCATCGTCATGTGAATGATCCTGCTCCCGGAAACCGACTGATGAACGGGAGATCTCAGCGGCTCCGGCGTTGGTGGTCATGACAATAATCACGTTCCTGAAGTCAGACTTCCGCCCATTGTTGTCAGTCAATGTTCCGTAGTCCATCACCTGCAACAGGACGTTGAACACATCCGGATGGGCTTTTTCGATTTCGTCCAGCAGCAAGACAGCATGAGGTGACTTGTTGATCGCTTCGGTGAGCAACCCGCCCTGATCGAATCCAACGTATCCTGGAGGTGCGCCAATGAGTCTGGAAACTGTATGTCGTTCCATATACTCCGACATGTCAAAGCGAATCAGCTCGATTCCCAATGTCAGGGCCAGTTGTCGCGATACCTCGGTCTTACCCACACCGGTCGGTCCGCTGAACAGAAAAGAGGATATGGGCCGATTCGGGTCGCTCAACCCGGATCGTGACAGTTTGATCGCACCAGCCAAGGCGTCTATTGCCTCATCTTGTCCGAATACAACCAGTTTCAAGTCCCGTTCGATCACTTTCAGAGATTTCACATCATTCGTCGAGACTGATCGCGGCGGAACACGGGCGATGCTCGACACTATTTTTTCTATCTCTTTCACGCCGATTGAATTCTTTCGTTTGGAAGGTGGCAACAATCGGGCACGGGCACCGGCTTCGTCTATGACATCAATCGCCTTGTCCGGAAGCTTGCGATCTGTGATATATCGTTGTGCAAGCTCGGCAGCTGCCCGGATTGCGGGATTGGTGAATCTGACGTCATGATATTTTTCGAACTGTTTTTTCAACCCTCGCAGAATCTTGACTGTCTCCTCGGTCGTGGGTTCGACGACATCAATTTTCTGGAAACGACGTGACAGCGCCCGGTCTTTCTCAAAAATGCCCCGATATTCCTGATAGGTTGTCGATCCCATGCATCGAAGTTCCCCGGAGACCAGGAGTGGTTTGAGGATGTTGGATGCATCCACAGTGCCACCGGATGCCGCCCCCGCACCGATTACTGTGTGAATCTCGTCGATGAACAGGATTGATCCGGGATTTTTGTGTAATGCCTTGATGACTGCCTTCAATCGCTGCTCGAAATCCCCGCGATACTTTGTTCCCGCCAATAACGACCCCATGTCAAGGGTATAGATTGCGCATTCTGCGAGGACGGAGGGAATTTCACCTTCAACAATCCTTTTCGCCAATCCTTCAGCAATCGCGGTCTTGCCGACGCCGGCATCACCTACCAGCAATGGATTGTTCTTTCTTCGACGACAGAGTATCTGGACTGTACGCTCAATTTCCGATATACGACCGATCAGTGGATCAATTTTGCCGTTGAGTGCGGATTCGTTGAGATTGCGGGTGTAAAGCGCAAGCGGGCTACGTTTCGAATCTTCAGGATCTGGCAAATCCTGACTGAGCGGGTCGTCGTCAGTTTCGAGGTTGGACTTGCTGATTCCGTGCGATATATACCGCACGACATCATAACGCTGAATCTCCTGCGAGTGCAGGAAAAAGACTGCGTGGGATTCGTTTTCCCCATAAATTGCGATCAATACATTCTTGCAACAGACTTCCTTGTGATTGGCACTTTGGACATGGATCATTGCCCGTTGCAGTACACGTTTGAATCCATGGGTCGGCCTAGGCTCGTAGTTTTCCTCTTCTTCTACTGTGGGAATGTTATTGTCTACGAAATTCTGCAGGTCGTTGCGCAGCTCGTCCAGATCACCGCCGCACGCCTTGAGGATTTCCCGAACCGTGTCATCTTCGATCAGAGACAGCAACAGATGCTCTACGGTTACAAACTCATGATTGCGAAGCGTAGCAAGGGAAATCGCGAAATTCAGGGAATTGTCGAGGTCGTCTGAGAACATTTATTCCGGTTCCATTGTGCACTGAAGGGGGTGTTGGTAGCGGCGAGCGAACTCAAGCACATCGCGCACCTTCATCTCAGCAACCTCCCGGGCGAATACACCACAGACGCCACGTCCGTTGTTGTGGACATTGAGCATGACTGTTATCGCCAGTTCTTCTTCCATGAGGAAAAGATTTCTCAGAACATATACTACAAATTCCATCGGAGTGTAGTCATCATTCAGGAGCACCACCTTGTATAGACGCGGTTTCTTTAACTTCGGTTTTGCCTGCTTGACGTGACCGACTTCCCTAATCGGAATGATGTCACTCATATTCAACCTCAGTTTGCGACATTATGTCGGATTGCAAGGATAGGATTGCTTGATGTGGATATCGCATGGGCGGCTGTCAACTCGCACAGGATTATATATTAGGGACGCAAGGAAATTAACTGTGAAAAATGCCGACAGACGTATCTCTTTACGGAAAATATTGCGTTTCGCGTTGCAGGCGCATAGCCGTTTTTTTGATGATGTGGCTGCATTGAATCGAATCGACGGATTTTCGGCATGGTGAATGCTTGCCTACTGCGTGAGGAGATGTAAGGGGGTCAGAGAACTTGAAAGTGAGCGTCTTTAATCCTGCCGTCAAGTCCGTTGGTTGCGAGTATATCGTTGGGGCAGGCTGAGAAAGCAAAAACACAGTCCATCAATGCCTGAAACTGAACGAAATCACCCGGTTTTGTTTGAGGGGGCAGATAAGATAAATCCCCGTCATTGGTCCATGGAATGTTCATGAAAACATTGATTGGGCACGGAGTTTCAGAAATATTGAACCCGATTTCTGCCATGCAGCTTGCCAGGTTGTCGGTGCAGTTGTCGTGGTACTCGATGCAACCGAGCAGCTGATATCGGTAGGCGTCGCAGGCGGACATCAGCATATCATGTATGCCTGGTGACGTATCCTCCTCGACCTTGACAATCGGCCGTCGCTTATTGGTGTAGAGTGAATCTCCGGGGCGGAAATTCAGATTCAGCAATGTCGGCCGCGTATGCTCATTCGACTGAAATTCGTTCAGATCATTTCGATTGAATATCCAAGTGTCGACCACCTGAGAACCGTGGGTATCAATTACGCGAATTGATTGGCCTTCATTCAGGACAACGGCCTTTCCCTTTCTTGCTGGGATCACTGACTTATCTGCCATTGCGCTTCTCTTCAAGATGTCTGTTGAGCGGTGCGCGGGATACAGCGCACGGGTTCAATTGTACATCACCGTTCCGGCAGCGGGGCTCAGGTGTTCAGGTTATAAACAAATCGACTCTCTCGCACAACCGGTCGTGTCGCGAAATGCAAACGTTTGAAGCTCTATGTCAATTACAGCTAGAACATCGTCCCTTGACTTCGACGATCAGCTTGTGGGGTATAAACTCCTCCCATTCATCAAGTGAGTGAAAACGGCCTGCTAACTTCAAGTTCGACAATTCTCTCACTGCCCGGCAATTGTTGCAAATGGCCACGGCGAATTGCCCCATATCGTGCTCTTGATTGCAGGCAATATATGCATTGAGACTTTCCACCTTGTGAATCAGACCACATTCGAGCAGTTTTTTGAGTTCTCGATAAATCTGGCTCGGAGCGCGCAGACCATGCTCTGTGAAAGCGTCAAGAATGTCGTATGCGCTTTGCGCGGATTTCTTCTCTCGAAGATAGTCGTAAATCAGTTGTTGCCTCTGTGTTATTGGTTTCATGACGAGTCTAAACCGCCTTGCTGCTACGCCGGCCAAACTTCCTGATTATTGTGGTAGTGATCATGCCGACAATAAAAATCCCAACCGCGTTGACGACAATACTCGGACCCGGTGGCGTATCGAATTCGACAGACGACAGAATCCCCAGTATTACTGAGATTACAGCAAAAACCGTTGCCAGAGCGGCCATTTGTTCGGGCGATCTTGCAAAATGACGAGCTGCCGCCGCCGGAATGATCAGTAATGAAACCGTTAGAATAACACCAACAATTTTCATCGCGATCGCTACAATTGCCGCCATCAGCACCATCATCAGCATTCTAGCATTGAACGGCTGCATGTTTTCTGCAGTGGCCAGCTCCTCGTCAACGGTCAGGCTGATCAGGTTGCTCCACTTGCGAATCAGCACGAAGATAATCACTACACCACCGCTATATATCATCGCAATTTCGCTCCAACTGACCGCTAGGATGTTACCAAACAGAAAATGGAGTATATCCACCCGAACCCAGTACATCAGCGATACTATAACCAGTCCTATGGCAAGAGTCGAATGAGATAGTACACCAAGAGTGGAATCTGCCGAAAGAATTGATTCTTCACCACCACGTCCGACTATCAATGCGATCAACAAACATATTGCGAAAACTCCAATGAGAAAATTGATGTCCAACGCAAGTGCCAAAGCGATACCGAGCAGTGCGGAATGCGCAATTGTGTCACCGAAGTATGCAAGTCTCTGCCAAACTACGAAGCAGCCAAGTGGACCGGCAATGACGGCGAATCCGATTCCAGCAATCAGTGCGCGGCTTATGAAATCATCAAAAACTTCGATCATCGTTTCGTCTTTCAGGCCAGATTACCGACGCGTCTCATTGCAAGACGCCAATGCTGCCATCGGGAAGATGACTATGGTCGTGATGATGTCGATAAAGCGCATGCGAACGGGCTGCTTCCTGCCCAAAAAGTTCTTCGAACGATCGATCGTTGACAACATGGACTGGTGTCCCGGCACAGCATATATGGCAGTTGATGCATATGACCTCATCGGTTTTGGCCATGACCATGTGCAGATTGTGACTCACCATCAGAATTCCGCAGTTCAGGCGGTCTCTGATTTCGACGATTTGATTGTAGAGTTTGATCTCCCCCTTGAAATCCAATCCTTGGGATGGCTCATCGAGTAGCAGCAGATCCGGTTTCCTGAGTAGCGCACGGGCGAACAGTACTCGTTGAAACTCGCCGCTGGAGAGTTCCTGCACGGGTTGGCTGGCTGTATGGAGAATATTCATCTCGTCTAGTGCTTCATCCACCTCAATAGCGTCGAATTTCTCGGTCATATTGATCAGGCGGCGCGCGGTCATTGGAAGTGTGGGAGCGATGGTGACGAACTGAGGTACGTAACCAATTCTGACGTTATTGTCTCGAAATACCGATCCCTTGTCGGGTTCAATCGAACCCGAAATCACTTTAACGACTGTTGTCTTACCGCTTCCGTTCGGCCCGATCAGCGAAAGGATTTCGCCTTGCCTGACAGAAAGATCAATGTCTCGAATCAGCCAACGTCCGTTTCGAATCACACCGGCGGATTGTAACCTTGCAAGCATTGGAATCGTACCGTAATGAATGGTAATTTGAGTGAGATGAAGTTATTCATGCAGAATAGTGTAATGTTATAATATAACATTTTATAACGTCACTAATATAGGGTAATTAAGGTCAATTATGAAGCGAATACATTTAGTTTTACTGATTTTGGTCGCATTCGCGAACGCGGCGGTGGCCGACAGCAAGATCGTCGTCACCATCAATCCGATTCACAGTCTTGTTGCCTCTGTGACAGATGGGTTCGATGTTCCTGAACTCCTGATCGGAGGTGCGAATTCCGTTCACGGATACCAGGTAACGCCTTCCAATGCAAGATCGTTGGAGAATGCTGATATTGTTTTTTGGATCAGCCCGTCCTTGGAATCCACTTTGACTCCTTCAATCTCCAACTTGTCGGAGGAGACAACAGTGATCGAGGTTGGTATGATGCATGGCTTGAAACTTTACGAAACGCGGGAGTCTCCGAATGGACATGATCACGGGCACGGGGGAGGACACGAAGAGGAACATGGACACGATGATGGACACGAAGAGGAACATCACAGTGAACATGATGATGGACACGAAGAGGAACATCACAGTGATGCGGATGAGCACCATGGGCATGATGACGGACACGGGCATGGTCGCTATGACATGCATGTCTGGCTAGACATTGAAAACGCTAAGGCAATCACTGAAGAAGCAGCTGAGCAGCTTGTCCAAGTCTATCCTCAGCATGAGGCACTGTTTGTGTCGAACATGAACAAAACCCTTCAAAAACTGGATGCTTCGGAAGTGGAAGTACGCAGCTTGTCCAGTTCATTTGCAAGTTCACCGTATGTGGTGTTTCACGACGCATATCAATATTTTGAGAAAATGCTGGGATTGAACAATGTTGGCACAGTTACTGTAAATCCAGAGTATTCACCCGGAGCGAAGAGGCTGTTGGAACTGCGCGAATTGATCAGCGAGACCGGCGCCACCTGCGCATTCAAGGAACCACAGTTCAGTCCAAGAGCATTGGAAGTGATCGGTGAAGGTACTGATCTGCAAATCGGAACAATGGACCCTCTAGGGGCAGATGTTGAGCCCGGACCGAATGCTTATTTTCAAATCTTACGCAATTTGGCAAACTCTCTGAAAGATTGTCTGGGTTGATTCGCATCGGCATCTTGAACGTTAAGAATGAGGTATCAGAACAGCGACTCATTTGCCTTCCGAATTGGTATTCTTGAAGCTCAATCTGATAAGCCCGTATCCGTGAGGGTGCGGGCAGGTTGCTCTCACGAAGGAAGTCGGCAGATTGTTTACGACAGTCTGCCGTGCGGTGCGGATGCCATATACCATGAGATCGAACGCGGATTGAATTGCTCTGCTTCAATTCGAAAAAGAGAATGAATCTCCCCGATTGAAGAGATTGATGCACAAATGACGAGTGATCACGCTTGATGCGCTGCATTCGACGCACGAGACGGTGGATTTGATATTCGATGGCAAGGCACACTATATGTTCACGCTCAAGGACAACACTTCGCTGTAGCTCGACAAGGCAAAGTCGATGCGCTGGTCGAGTCACAAGGTGCGGCATTACTGCGAAGATCTCGACAAGGCGCACGGGCGTTTGGAGCAGCGTCACATTGCAGTGCTTGAGGTCAATGATCCGAACCGCTTCGATTTCAAACGGGTGCGGCAGGTGTTTCGCATCGAACGGGACCGCGAGGTGCTCAAAGACCCCGGTAGCGCAAGCGCTGAGACGGTATTTGGCATTACATCGGTAGCGGCTGAAAAAGCGGATGCACAGACACTATTGGCCTGGAACAGAGGACATTGGCAGATCGAATCAAATCATTACATACGCGACAAAACATTCGGGGAAGACGCCAGTTTGAATCGAACCGGAAACGGGCCGAGCAACCGTGCGATGTGTAACAACATTGCACTGGTGCTGATCATCAAACAGAACCGCTTTGATTCCGTTCCACAGGTGCTGCGATCCGCTTGCGGATGCGTTCGCATTCGATAAGGGCTTGCGCGGCCGTACCGACGCGTACGGCGTGATTTTCAAAATATCCGTCGGAACTGACCGATAATAACCGTCACAGCTGAAGTGATGTTCGTTTTGTTGAATGCTGCCAGCCGAGGATTTTGGCGTGTAAAAAATAGCATGGGAAAGACCTGACCAGGCTGATGGTACACCGAGCATCAAGGTTATGCCGCTCACCCCCAACATCAGCCAAAGCGAATTGACGATGTAATCTGTCAGAACCGTACTTGCAAGGTGTTGCCATAATTCGGCATTTTCATTGGAACAACATTGGAAAAAATGTGCAGCGCAATAAAAATAATTGGAATGGCAACGACACAGGCGATCAATGGCGAGGATGCCTCCAGCACTGTTGACAGGGAAAATGAATATCGAATGCGACTTATCATGAGGTTTTGCGAGGGCAAAAAAGCAACGCAGGTCAATCGAATCGGTCGGTGTCAGTAAAGCTCTGTCTTAAGTTAAGGTTGCTAAGAAAGGGGTTAGTCCGACTTAAAAAACGTTTTTGACAGATTCCAACTCAACTCGATTTAACCTGCGCTAACGTCAAACATTACGCGGCTCGGTGAGGCTTTAAATTCTAAATAGTTCTTCTCCTGTCATTTATTGCGCTGTGTTCCCGATACGCATTAATTTCGAAACCGGCAGAGATTGCATGTGCTCACTTTCAAAGGGGATGTAATCGAAACCAGTAACATTCATTACGCGAGGTGGTTTTTATTTCCACCCGGCGCGATCCATCACCTTAACCGCCTTGCGGTTGTTGACTCCAAGTTTGGACAGATTCAGATCGTCGGACTTGAAATCGCCAAATGACTTTAAGATTTCCGAAATTTCAGTTCCCGGAACCACCGGATATTCATGATTGACTGCAGCGTACCACTGCTGCGATTGAGGTTCGAGAAGAAATTCAATCAACGCGACAGCATTGTCCAGATTTTTGGTATGCTTGATAATCCCGGCACCGCTGACATTGATGTGCGTGCCCCGGTCTGACTGATTGGGCCAGAAAACTTTTACACGAGAAGCCAGTTCACGGTCTTCAGATTTTTCGCTGGCAGAAAGACGGCCGAAGTAATATGTGTTTGCGATCGCCAGATCACATTGGCCTGCGGCAACCGCTTTGATCTGATCGGTGTCACCGCCGGTAGGCGGACGGGCGAAATTTGGAACAAACGCAGTTGCCCATTTTTGTGTTTCCGACTCTCCGATCGCTTCAATCATCGATGAGACCAAAGACTGGTTGTAGATGTTTCCAGATGAGCGTATGCAGACTCTGCCTTTCCAATGCGGGTCGACAAGCGCCTCGTATGTGGAAAGCTTGCCTGCGTCGACCCGGTCTTTTGCATAGATAATTGTTCGCGCCCGTTTTGAAAGGGCGGTCCAATAGCCATCAGCATCACGCAGATGCTCTGGAACAGCTGTGTTCACAGCATCGCTATTGAGTTGCATGAACACTTCGGCTTCTTTCGCACGATGCAAACGACCCGCATCGACGGTAATAAAAACATCTGCAGGGGTCGCCGCTCCTTCAAGCTGAATTCGCTTTAACAATCCATCGGCCTTGCCGGTGACCAGGTTTACCTTGACATTGTGCTGTTGCTCGAAGCGTTCGAGCAAGGGCAGAATCAGCGCTTCCTTTCGGGCAGAATAGACATTGACTTCACCGGCGTCGGCAGCAGCCAGACCGGGAACAAAACACCCTGTAATAATAAAAATGCCAACTGTAAGACTGTGGCTAAGTATTTTGAGCTGTTTTTTCATAATAAATTTTCCGAATCGCGAATTGTAATTGATAATTGTTCTCATTCATGTCCGAAGTCGCATAGCATTTACAGCAACAATTCGAACCTTTCTGTAAATGATAATCGTTATCATTTACAGAAGTCAAGTTTTTTAAGGAAATAATATTGATAAGTTGAAACAGTGGCATTTTTAGAATAACTTTCTACTGTCAAAACAGGAGATTAGTTAGATAAGTATTATTGCGGACAAGCGAAAAAGCGACGGGAAACGAGTTGGCCTCTATGAGTTCATGAAGCGATTTGATTCCGAAAAAAACGCGATGACGTACATTGAATTTCTCCGATGGTCAGACGGTCGGCAGTGCCCTAAATGTGAGTTGAAAGAAACCAGTGAAGCGACGCACAAATCAATGCCCTATTGTTGCAAGTTGTGCCGAACGCAAAATCTGGTGAAATATGAACAAGAATCTGGTGAATACGAACGCGATTCTGGCGAAATATGAACGCGATTCCGGTGAAAATGAACATCGCAGTTGTTCACCGAACTGCAAACCGTTAGAGGTCCGTTAACGCCCGCTTTTCTCAGCACAATTTGACTATGTTGACGCCTTTGGTTTCAATCGTAGATTTGACTACGCAAATCAACCAAGAGGATAGTAGACATGAGCAGAAGGAGAGTTGTGATGAGAAATCATTTGGAGATACTGCGCTTACGACATGATTGCGGCCTGACGGTACGCCGCATAACGGAGGTATTGGGGCTGAGCACCGCAGCGGTGCACAAGGTGTTCAAAGCGACAGGACAAACCGGTATAAAGTGGCCGTTGCCGGGCGGTTTTGATGAAGATCAGTTAGGGTTGCTGCTGTATGGCAAGTCGTCACAGGCGGCTTCGTCGTTTGAAACTGACTTTGACTGGGTACACCGGGAAAAGCAGAAAAAGGAGGTCACGTTGCGGCTGTTGTGGTATGAGTTGCAGCAGCAGGGGTTAGGCTGCAGTTATTCGCATTCTTGCGAGTTATATTTGCGCTGGAAGAAAACCAGGCAGCTGTCCATGCATCAGGTTCAGCTGTGGATACCGGATGAACTGACCCCGCCATGTCGGGCATCGGCAATGGGACAGGAAACCGGAAACGACCTGCATGGCGGCACTGCCACTGTCCCCGGTGGAGGATGATAGCCTGAGTGCGCCCGGCGACGCTTACCACCGGGCGCTGAACTCAAAGCCTATGCGGTCTAACGGGTCTGCGGCATCGCTGTGCCTTCGCGTCGCCTGGATGTCGAAGGAAAAGTCCACGGCACCGGCCCGGGAGGCAGGAGTCAGTTTCCATCCGAGGCGGTAATCGCGAACGCCGGTGGCGCGGCCGAGTTCCATATTCGGGCTGCCGGTGAAGCGTCCCGAGAAGACCGGGAAGCCGTAGGCCGCCTCCATCGACCAGCGGGTGGCGGTGCTGCTAGGGGAACGCTCTGCCACCGGATCGGGGGCGAACAGCGCATCGAGGCCGCCTTCGGCCTGTCCGCCCCAGTTCTGGCGAAGCGCGAGCGACGGGCCGCGTGCCGAGACCGGGTCAGGATCAAAGGCGAGCGAAGCCGAGTAGCCGCGCTCCTTGAAGCCATCGGCGTCGTGGGTGACCAGCCTTCGGCCTGACATTTCGAGCGCAAGGCCAAGGGCCGGGTCGCTCCACGCAATGCCGCCGCCCAGTTCGATGCCAAAGCCGGTTTCGGCATCGCCGCCGTCATGGCGCACGCCGGCCTCCAACTTCGTCTCGATCCGGCTGCCGGCTTCAAGTTCGGTCCGGTAGCTGCCTTCCAGGCCGAAGCGAAGGCGCGTCACTTCGGAATCCGATGCCGCCAGCCTGTTCGTCCTGTCCGAGACGGTGCGCGTCCACAAGCCGTCCGAGGTCACCGCCAGCGCGGGACCTGATCCGTGCGCCTGCGGCTCAATCACCTCGCCGCGCAGGCCCGCTGCCGCCATCGTCCAGGCCAGATCAGAGCGGTACGAGCCGCCCGAGTCTGGCTTCAGCGTCATCTCGCCGCTGCCGTAGCCGGCTGCGCCCCACAGATTCAACCGCTCCGAGACCTTAAGCGCCGCATAAGGCACCGCCGAAGTCAGCGCCGCCTTGACATCGCCGTCGCCATGCCGCACGGCACCGTTGCAAACAACCGTGCTGCCGGGACAGGCTTCAGGCCCGGTGGCGGAATCCGCATACCCGCCCTTGCCGCTCGTTTGCATCAAAATCAGCCCGACCAGCGAGTCGTCGCGGGCATAATCCGCACCAAGCATGACGTTGGCGGCGTCGCCATCAAGCGAGAAGCCGCCTTCCTTGCCATTGAACTCCGACTGCGCCGCCCGGCCCCAAACGGCCAGGCTGCCGCCCGCACCGTCCTTCTTCCCGGTCAGCGTGAAGCTGCTGCCAAGCAGCACCTCGCGGGGCGTCATGGAATACGACTGCACTCCGGTGTCGCGGCCGGAGCCGAGCCTGTGTGCGCCAGCGCCAATCCCGCCATCGCCCCGGACGACGCTGCCGGAAGCAAAGGCGCGGGTGACCCGACCCGGCATTTCATTGCCGCCCGCCGCCGGTTGCGATCCGGAACCGAAGTTCAGTGCCTGTCCGGCGAGGGTACTCTGCATGCCTTCGATACGCGGCGCCGCCATGCGCCCGGCAATACCGTCGAGCGCCTGTTCCGCCGCAGCGCGACCGAAGCGCGACAGCCACGCCGCCGGCATCGGATCCGAATTCACGATCGTACCCACCGCAACCCCGTCATCGATTACCGCACCGCTTGGACTGTACAGCTCCACCTCAAATGTCTCCGCCCCCTCATCGTGACTGTCATTGTAGATATAGACCCAGAACCGCTTCTCAGTCTGGCCCGCCCACAACTGCAGCACCTGGTCCATCGCAAAATAGTCCTGGCCCTCCTCGGCCGACACCGGCGTGGACTCGCGCGTGCGCCAGTACACCGACACCGCCTGCTCCGAGGCGGAGGAGAGCTTCACAGTGAACCACATCAGCTTGTCCTTCTCGTTGACGCTCTCATCGCCGATCGTTAAAACCGGACCGGTGCCCGAGACGTCGTTGTCACTGACCTTGACCGATGCCGCATCGTCAGGCGCGGCCGCTACCGTGTAGCCGGTGCCGGGATCAAGCGTCGCGGTGATCGAACCGTCGGCTTCGTCCGCGCTGTCGTCGTCTGTCGCCACCGAAAACGCAGCGCTGCCGGAGACCGGAATGCTCACGGTTATCGATCCGGTTGCGCCCGACGCGGCGAAGTCGCCCGTCTCGGTGACCGTCACGGTCACATCGAGCGCCGCCGACGGCGCCGGGCTGGCCGTGATCGTAAAAGTGGCCGAAGCGCCCTCTGTCACCGCATCGCCGGCCGCGATGCTGACTTCGGACAGAGACTCAGCTTCGTCATTGTCGCGCACCGTTACCGAGGCGCTCGCCTCACCTGCGGCCACCGTGTAGCCGGTGCCGGTATCGAAAGTCACACTCACCGAGCCGCTGGCCTCGTCCACGGCATCGTCGTCTGTTGCAACCGTCAAGGGGGTTTCCGCCTGCCCGGCCGGTATCGTCACCGTGCGGCTGCCCGCACCGGGTGCGGCGAGCACCGCACCGCTCTGGGCGACGGTGTATTCGACCGTCAGGTCGGATTGCGGAGCCGGGACCGCCTTGAGCAGGAAGCCCGCCGCCACACCTTCTGTCACTTCACCGCCAATCGTGCCAGACACCACGGCCACCACCGGCACGGAATCCTGCTTCACCTGTGTCGGCTGAACTGCCGCCGTCTCCAGGCATTCGAGCGCCGTCAGGAAAGGCTCCCAGCCGTGCCACGACTTCTCCCGCTCACGCGCCTCGGCGGCGGTGAACGGTGTCAGGGTGCGGCCATCCGCCGTCCAGTCCGACGCCTTGCGCTCGCCAAAGGCCATCAGCACCCGGAACCACCTCGCCCCTCGCACCGAATGGGTCTCGTTCATGTCATAGTAGTGCTCGGCGGTGGCCTTGAGCTCGTCGGACGCGCAGGCTGCCCGGGTGTCGGCGCTTTGCTGTGTGCCGAGCGGCGCCACATCGAGCGTCGCCGTTCGGGCAAGGCTGTCGAGCGGCTGCACCTGGCTGTTCCCGTCCAGGTACTGGGGCGTCACCGTCACGGTGAGCGTCATCGGCTCCGAAGACTCGTGCCGGATGGTCGCCGAGGTGCCCGTCACGTCGGGCACGGTGCCGGTCAAAGGCGCCAGCGGGTCGCTGCCCACGGCCTTCCACGACACCCCGTAGGAGGTCGCATGCTCTACCGCATCCCAGGTCACTGTTGCACTCGCATCGTCCACCGCAGCGACATTGACGTTGGAGACCGCCGCGGTGGGAATCTCAACCGCGGGTGCGCTGTTCGTCTGGGGAGCCGCCTGGCCGGGCTCGAAGACCGTCACCGGCCATGTCAGCCGCCATGAGTGCGTCCCGTCCCTTCCCCAGGTCAGGTTGATCGCCGTGACCCGCAGTTCGGTCCTGTCCGGCGACGGACAGGCACCGCCGTTGTCGGTGGTGCAGCCGCCGGTATAGCTCGCGCTGTGGCCGCGCAGGCGCACCACATGCTCGCGCTTCGAGGCTGTAAAGGTCAGATTGTCGTCATAGGTTCCGGCAGGGAGTGCCTGCCCGTCCCGCCGGGTGGCGCTCGCCACCCCTTTTAACCAGGTGCCGACATAGACACCGATCCGCTTGCGGCTGCCATCGGGAATGAGTTGCTTGCTGACGCGGATCCGAAACTCCTTGTGACGGCCCTCTTCGACGGCAATCTCCCCGCCCGCCGGAGGCAGGTCCAGGACCTCGATCGGCGGATCGTTCTCCCTGACATCGACCGACACCGTCCAGCTTTTGCCGGTGGCGCCGGGATACACGTCGTTGGTGACCGTGCCGTCGCGCGTCACCGGATACATCGCCCGCACGGTGTGCAGGAGCGGCACTGGCTTCAGGTAATGGTCGGCGCAGGCAACCCTCGCCTTGACAGTCTGCCACTCGTTCCAGTTGCCCGGCGTGAAGGTCAGCCACAAGCCCTTGCGGTTGCGGCCACCGTCATTGTTCCCGACGAAAACGCGGTTCATCTCCGCCCCGGGGGTGCGTGAGCCGAAGCGGTCGTTGGGATCCTGCACGACAACCGGCACCTCGCCCGGCGGTTCTGTCCGCAGCTTCACCTTGTAGCTCGGCCCGTGATTGCCGTCGCAGCCGTCGGCCTCGTTCCAGGTGAGGTGCGTGCGGTCAAACACCAGACCCGGAACCTCCCCGATCGGCGGCTCGATGATGCCAAGCGCAACTCCCGTGCCCCGCGTCACGCCGGCGGGAAGGCTGCCGGGGACGATGACCAGGTCGAACCGCTCCTCCCCTTCCTTCAGCGAATCCGCGACGGTGGAGATCGTCGCGGTCGCGCTGGTCCGAAGCGGCCGGATGGTGAGCGCGATGTCGCTGCTGTCGTAATCGACGCCGTGGCCGGTTGCGCCACCAATGGGCGAGCTCATCGCGATCCGGACCGGCGTGGCCGCAAGCCGCGGGCTCGACAGCGTCACCGTCACCTGCATCCCGCCGCCCTCGCGCACGCGGTACTCCGGCTGCGAGAAGGACACGGTCCAGGTGTTCGCCATCGTGAAGCTGTTGTCGTTGGTGTCGCCCCTTCGCACCGTGTCGAGCGCGTTGCCTTCGGAGTCCTCGATGTTCTGATCGCTCGCGAAACCGAGCGTCACCGTGCCGTTGAGGTCGTACAGGTCGCCGCCGGAGACGAAGACGTGGTAGACCTCAGCGGAGATCTTCGCCACCCCGGTGATCCGGGCCGTGGTGCCCGAGACCTCGAAGTCGGCCGCGTCCACGTTAAGCGGCGCCTTGGAGAATGTCACCCGCCAGGTCAGGACGTCGGAATTCGTCGTCTCCGCAGTCGGCTCGCGACGCTCCATCGCACTCACGAAGAAGTTGGCGTTGTCAATCACGTAGGTGTTGTCGTTGGTGCCCGTGGGCGTGGTGTTGGAAAGCGCGTTGCCGGCCTCGTCCTCGATGTCCTGGGCACTCGCGAAGCTCAGCGTCACCGTGCCCTTGAGATTGTCCAGATCGCCGCCGGAGACGGTGACGTCATAAGCGTTGGTTTCGCCGACCTGCGAGGCGCCGGTCACCGTGGCGGTGGTGCCCGAGACCTCGAAGTCCGCCGCGTTCACGTTCAACACCACCCCGTCGAAGGTCACCTGCCAGGTCAGGCTGTCGGCATCGGTCGGCGAGGTGGTCGGGGACTGGCGCTCGACCGAGGAAACCACCGGCGCGATGCGGTCCACTTTGAAGCTGTTGTGGTTGTCGCCCGTGGGCGTGGTGTCGGAAAGCGCGTTGCCGGCCTCGTCCTCGATGTCCTGGGCACTCGTGAAGATCAGGTAGACAGTGCTAGAATCGAGGCTTGTCGAGGCGGCGACGTCGTATGCGTTCGTGCTCTCCACCTGCGACACGGCCAGCGTGATGTTGCCGCCGGGCGCAACGTTGGAGTTTGGAACGAGTGAAACGGCGAAATCCGCCGCGTTCACGTTCTGCACCGCCTCGTCGAAGGTCACCCGCCAGGTCAGGCTTCGGCTGTTGGTCGGCGAGGAGGACGGGGACTGGCGCTCGATCGAGGTCACGCGGGGCGCGGTCGTGTCGGAGTCGTCGTCCTCGACCGTGTAGGTCGCGGTGGACGTGCCCAGGGTCACACCGGTTGGGGGACTGACCAGGGACAGCGTGGCGATGATCGTCTCGTCGGACTCAGCGGTTGTGTCGCCATTGATCCGCATGCCGAAAGTGGTGAAGCTGGTTTGTCCGGCAGAAAAGGCAACATTTGAGCAGGCCAGGTTGTTGACCGATCCGCCGAGCAGCTTCTGGTAGTCATCGCCTGCGCTTGCGCCCCGGGTTGCCGTGCCGCTGTAGCAGACCCGTGTCTGGACCGTGGACGAAACCGCATCCGACAGGCTCACCGTGAAGGACTTGTCCGTCGTGCCCGTATCCCCCTCGGCCGCATCGACGGGAGCGCTGATGGATGCCGTCGCCGTGTCGTCGTTCTTGATCGTGTAGGTCGCCGTGGCGGTGCCCAAGGTGACGCCGGCGGGGGGATTGCCAAAGAAGGATATGGTGGCGATGACCGTCTCATCGGACTCGACGGTGGTGTCGCCGCGGACCCGTATGCCGAATCTCGTTTCGGACGTCTTTCCCGCAGACACGGCGGTATTCGTGCACCTGCTTGTGTTGGGCGCGCCGCTGACCAGTCTCCGATAGTCATCGCCCGCGCCGTTTCCCCGGGACGCCGTGCCGCTGAAGCAGATCTGATAAGAGACGATACTCGACACGCTCTGCGACAGACTCACCGTGAAGGTCTTGTCCGTCGTGCTCGAATCTCCCTCGTCCGCATCGGCGGGGGCGGTGATGGACAGTGCCACCTCGTCGTCATCCTCGACCGTCACCGTGGCCGAGGACGGGTTGCCCACACTGTAGCCGGTGCCGCTGTTCAGCGTCACCGTCACGCTGCCGTTCGGTTCATCCGTGGTGTCGGCCTGCGTGGCGACGGTATAGGACGCGGAGGACTGGTTGGCGGGGATCCGCACGGTCTTGGAGCCCAGGTTGCCACCCGCCACGAAAGACCCGCTCTGGGTGACGTTCACGTCGACATCCAGGTTCGCGCTTGGCTCCGGGTCGGACTTCACCGTGAAGGTCGCCGCCGTGCCCTCCGTCACCGCCGGACCGCCCGAGATCGTCACATACGGGTCGTCGTCGTTCTGGATCGTGTAGGTCGCCGTGGAGGTGCCGAGCGTCACACCGGCTGGTGGGTTGACCAGGGAGATCGTGGCAATGATCGTCTCGCTGGGCTCGCTGGTGGTGTCGCCGCGGATGCGGATGAAGGCTCCGTCGTATCTTGTGTTTGTGCTGAAATCATAGTCTTGTGTGGAGCAGCCGGGAAAGAGAAAACCAGTCGACCCAAATGTGATGTAGTCTTCAGCACCGGAAAACGTAAATGCAGAGACGTTAGGGGAACCGGTTTGTGGGGTGGCCCTGGTCGCCGTTCCTCCGCTGATGCACAATTGTACTGTGACATCCTGCGACAAGGTCGACGAAGAGGTAATGTGGAAGACCTTGTCCGTCGTGCCCGAGTTGCCCTCGTTGGCATCGGCATCCGCGCTGAGGGACACCGTGATGTTCGTCTGCGCAGCGGCCGGGGCGGCGAGGCCGAAAAGCAGGGGCAGGGAGAGTAGCAGTGCGGCCGCTAAACGGCGCAGGCAGCGAGTGGAAGGGGAATAAAAACTATCGGAGGAAGAAGTGGGTCGGGGGGGGGCGGAGTGCCTTAGACGGTGCCGCCGCGAAGACGCAGGAAAGGCGGTTCGACTTTATTGTCCTCGTCAAAACACTGCCACATCCCAACGCTTGTTGCAATCGCGCCCATACCGTCCGCTTCGAATCCATCACAATTCCCTCCGTTCTGGACCCCAAGGCCCCAAATATCGTACAGCCCAAAATGCTAACGCCCCGAAGAGCGTGCCGCCGAATGTAGCCGCAGTATATCAAAAACCCAAAGCATCAAGTAAGACTTTCCCACGCTAAAAAAAGATAAAAAATTGTACAACCGCCGCAAAAATTTACCTGCGGGGCTGGCTCTTTTCGTTCGAATTTAGGGACCTGCAGTCGAGGATTTTGCAAGGTAGGCGCATGATATAATTTCGCATCAGTGTACCCATGACAGAATTGAGCCGAATCATCGCGTTCAACGACCTAGATCAACACGTGAATTCGTGCATCCACTCCCTATCCATTCAACTCAGCAGTCGATAGAAATTGAGGATCTCGTAAGGCGGGATTACGGTATTTCTGGCTACGAACTGATGCAGCGCGCAGGCCGCGGAGCGTTCGCGAAGTTGCGGGAATTATGGCCGCAGTGCCGGAAAATCGCCGTCCTTTGCGGATCCGGCAATAACGGCGGAGACGGTTATGTTTTCGCATCCGAGGCACTCGACGCTGGAATGGATGTCGAGGTTCGCTTTACCAACGAACCGAAGACAACACAAGCACGTACGGCGAAAGAGAAGTTCCAAGATCGCGGGGGTAAACTTGCGCCTGACCGCCTTGACAGCGGATGTTCGGAGTTTGATGTTGTGATCGATGCGTTGCTTGGTATCGGATTGAACAAGAAAATTACCGGTCGGATGGCTGATGCGGTGAATGTGGTCAATCGAACTTCTAAACGGGTGATGTCGCTGGATGTTCCAACCGGGGTGGATTCGGATTCAGGCGCGCTGGTTGGTCCTGCGGTCGTCGCTGGCGCTACCGTGACATTCATTTCGCCCAAGTTGGGCTTGTTCTGTCTCCCGGCGAGCGAACACGTCGGTCGCCTGTACATCGATACTCTTGATGTACCGAAAGACGCGTATGGCAAGGTCGGAAACGTCGCAAGTCTGGTGGATCCGAACGAGTTTGGCCCCAGGATTCCAATTCGAAAGCGTGCTGCCTACAAAAACAGCGTCGGCCAGGTCTTGATCATCGGTGGGAGTGAGTCAATGGAAGGTGCCGCCTTGATGGCAGCACAGGCTGCCTATCGCTCCGGTGCCGGCTTGGTGTCAATTGCGACGTTGGGTGGCGGAACGTCTCTCGTCCCCCTGCACTCAGTGGAGGTCAGGATTCACAATGTTGCTGAAACGTCCGATCTGGAAAGGCTGATCGAAATTCACGACGTTATCGGCATTGGTCCCGGACTCGGACTGAGCGATTTGGCTCGCAAGAGTGTTGAGATTGTTGGAAAGTCGGACAAGAGGATTGTTGTGGATGCAGATGGGTTGACAGCACTTGCTGGAACCGGACTGGCAAGCGACAATTGGATACTGACCCCGCATCTTGGCGAGGCCGCCAGATTGCTGGGAACGACGACAGATATGATCAGAACAGAACGATTGAACACGGCATCCAAAATCGTCGAACGATACGGTGGAGTCTGTGTGCTCAAAGGCCAAAACACCGTCATCTCAACGAATGAGGAGAACTGGATTTGCATGCGAGGAAATCCCGGAATGGCGACCGCAGGAATGGGTGATGTGCTCACCGGTGTGATCTGCGGTATCTGGGGTGCAGGAACAAATATGGCAGTTGCAGCCAGGGCCGGCGTGTGGATACATGCAGTTGCAGGAGACGAGAGTGCGGCCGATCAGGGTCAGGTCGGGTTGATGGCAACCGATTTGTTGCCCGGAATCCGAAGAGCCGTCAACCATGTACTCGACGATGCTTGAATCGGGGCGTAGCGAGCTGGACATGCAGACACAATGGATTATCAACTCTCGGCGCAAAGTTACGGACCTGAGCGAATATCTGGCGCATAATGTTCGATGCGGTAGTTGCATGTATTTTGAAGGCGATCTCGGGGCTGGGAAAACGACGTTGGTCCGTTCGGTTTTTCGAAATTTGGGTATAACCGGAGCGATTCCGAGTCCGACATTCTCAATCATGGAGACATACACGACGCCTGACGGTCTGGAATTGCTGCACCTCGATCTTTATCGGATTGAGAATCCACAGGAACTGGCTCTGATTGGACTCGATGAGTTCACAAAGGATGATTGGGCGTGGTTTATCGAGTGGCCGCAAAACGGTGCTGACATCATTCCGGACGCGGACATGCGCATTGGCCTGCGTCACGCCGGGGACGCAAGAATTGTGGAATTTCCTCGTGAGTCAGATGGAGTGCTGGAGTGAGATGGCAAGCAAGTTGGATTCGGTATTCATTCGTCTGATCCTGCTGTCATGTTTTGCGATGCCATCGTCGCAGCTTTGGGCGGCAACCGTCACCGACGTCAGAGTCTGGAACTCGCCTGAACGAACCCGAGTTGTTCTTGACGTCAGTGACAGCGTCTTTTACAACATTTTTGAACTTGACAATCCCTCTCGTATCGTCATCGACATTGCACCGGGAGAGTTTGTCGGCAAAGTACCGGCCAAATCAAAACTTGGCCCCCTGATCAGCTCATTCAGGGTCGGTGGCCAGGAAGGTACTGTACGTTTCGTGCTGGATCTCAACTCTAAAGTCAGCCACGAGCACTTCACTTTGCGCCCAAATGACATTTACGGTGACAGGTTGGTTGTTGACATCAGTTCGCCGACGCAGCCGAAGCGAATTGAGCCGAAACAGAAAGTTGCCAACAAAACCGACTTTCTGGTCGTGATTGATGCAGGCCATGGCGGTGAGGACCCGGGTGCGATTGGCGCAAGAAAGACCTATGAAAAGCATCTTGTCCTGCAAATATCAAAGAAACTAAAGAGGTTTATTGACAGCCAGGCCGGATTTCGTGCTGAACTGACCAGAAAAGGGGACTACTATATTCCACTGCGCAGACGCACTCAGATCGCAGAAGAGAAAAATGCCGACCTGTTTATTTCGATCCACGCGGATGCATTCACCCGAAGAAGTGCACATGGTGTTTCAGTATTCGCACTGTCAACCAAAGGTGCAACCAGTGAACGTGCGAGGGCGATCGCGAACAAGGAAAATTCAACCGATTTGCTCGGCGGCGAGAATTTGTCCGGTTACGACGATGCTGTCGTCGATGTAATGGCCGGCCTCGCACTCGACAAGCAGATCGAACGCAGTCTTGATATTGGCGCAAAAGTCAGATTGCGACTCTCAAGCATCGCCAGGATGCATGGCAATATGGTCGAACAGGCCGGCTTTGTGGTGCTCAAGGCACCGCAGATTCCTTCCATTCTGATTGAGGTCGGATTCATCTCGAATCCTGCAGAGGAGAAGAAACTGAAAACCGATGCCTATCAGGACCGGCTGATCAAGGGTATCGGCAAAGCTGTTGTACAATTTGTCAGGGAAAACTCCTGGACTCAGGATGATTGGAGAACTGCCAGTAATTGATGGCTACCACTACACAAACCCCATTTCGTCAAGTGCCGCCTAAGTCGAGAATCAGAGTTCTTGACGACAATGTAATCAACAAGATCGCCGCCGGAGAGGTGGTGGAGCGTCCTGCTTCGGTACTGAAAGAGCTGATTGAGAACAGTATCGACTCCGGTGCCCGCAATATAGAGATACAAGCGCATTCCGGCGGCACCCAGAGCCTGCTGGTACGGGACGATGGCTGCGGAATCCCGCATGATGAGATAGAACTCGCCCTGTCCCGTCATGCCACCAGCAAGTTGAATCAATTCGATGACATTGAATTGATCGAGACTATGGGATTTCGCGGTGAGGCTCTGCCAAGCATCGCTTCGGTCGCCCGGGTCAACCTGTCAACCCGAACTGCTCAGGATAGTCATGGCTGGCACGTGCGTTGTGAGGGGGACGGTATGCTTTCGCGACCACAACCCATTCAGCACGAGGTTGGTACCACTGTAGAGACTATGGACCTGTTCTTCAATGTTCCGGCCCGAAGGAAATTTCTGAGAGCGGAAAACACAGAGTATTCTCATCTGGATCGGCTCGTAAGACAGATGGTTTTGGCGCGCACCGATATCCATTTCGTGTTCACCCACAACAAGAATCGTGCAACCCGATACCAGGCGGTCTCCGATGAGGACTCCATGCGCACACGTCTGGCAACGGTTTTGGGAGATGACTTCGGCGACACTTGCATCCGGGTGGAACTGACTTGGGACGATATGAAAATAAGCGGATGGGTGAGCACGCCTGATCAGACCCGCTCCCAGCCGGACCGTCAATACCTGTTCGTAAACGGCCGTAGCATCCAGGATCGCCGGATCATGCATGCTGTCCGGCAGGCATACGTGGACGTACTGTATGATTCATCGAGATTTCCTCTGTGTGTGCTGTATCTGGAGGCCGATCCGAAGTCAGTCGATGTCAATGTACATCCGACCAAGTCGCAGGTTCGTTTTCGCAGGCACAACGATGTCTATCGGGCAGTGCTTCGCGCTGTCAGCGGTGCTCTGAGAAGTGAGCGACCGGGTCTGCGCATATCAACGGCCGCATCATCGCAACCTCATACTCACCACTCCTTTCCAACTCCCTTGCAGGGATCATTCCCGCTGCGGCCCGACAGCGATTGGACTGCGTTGTCCGGCGGACGTCCGGGTATCGGGCATTCGTCCTTGTCCGGTACTGAAACTGCGACCGATGCGGACATTCCTCCGCTTGGTTTCGCGCTGGCTCAACTCGGTGGAGCCTACATACTTGCCGAGAACGAAAAGGGGCTGGTTATAGTTGATATGCATGCCTCGCACGAACGGATCACGTATGAACAACTGAAAAGAGACTTTGAGAATTCGCAACTGAAGTCTCAGGAATTGATTGTGCCGATCATCGTAATGATGACAACACAGGAAGCAGACGCTGCCATGAATTACAGCGAAGCGCTGGCCCATCTCGGATTCGACATAACCATTTCTGGTGAGAATGTTGTCTGCATACGTTCAGTGCCGGAATTTCTGGGCGACACCGACGCCGGGCAGATCGTGCGCGATATCATCGCGGATCTGATCGAACACGACGACTCCAAGCGGGTGGAGCACATTCGGAACGAGATCTTGGCCTCGATTTCCTGCCACACCGCGATTCGGGCGAATCATCAACTCAGCATTCCTCAGATGAACGGATTGTTGCGGCAGATGGAAGCGACGGAGAATTCCGGTTATTGCAGTCACGGTCGACCCACCTGGAAGCAGTTTTCCATCGACGAACTTGACAAGTTGTTCTATCGAGGACGCTAGAGCTGAAGTTACCCAAGAACGCGACCCCTGAAAGCGATACTCGACCCTATGTCGTCTTCATTCTGGGACCGACGGCAGTCGGGAAAACCGGACTCGCCATTGACATCGCCTCAAGAATGTCGGTGGATGTCATCAGTGTTGACGCTGCGCAAGTGTATCGCAGTATGGATATCGGGACGTCAAAGCCATCGGCAGATATTCTCGCCCGCATACCACACAGGTTGGTCGATATTTGTGACCCGTGGGAGCGCTATTCGGCTGGGAGATTCCGTACCGATGCCCTGAACTGCATCCAAACTGCCATCTCACAGGGTCGCGTGCCCTTATTCGTTGGTGGAACCATGTTCTATTTCAAGGCGCTGCAAGACGGATTGTCTGACCTGCCGCCGCGATCCGAGGAGTACGGCGATAACATCAGGAAGGTTGCGAGTGTCCACGGATGGCCTCATCTGCATGACGAATTGTGCATGATTGATCCGGACGCAGCACAAAGGATTTCACCCAATGACACCCAGAGAATCGAGCGGTTGCTGCAGATATATCGGCTTAGGGGTATTCGGCCCAGTAAGTTGATGCAGGCCAGTCAGCCGACGCCGCTATCGTTCAACATCCTGAAAGTGGCGGTGGTCCCCAGTGACAGACAGAATCTGAGGACACTGATACAGGATCGATTCCAGGATATGCTGAATCGCGGGTTCATCAATGAGGCGCATCAGCTTTTCCGCTCACCGAAATTCGATCGTTCATTGCCGTCGATGCGCAGTGTCGGTTACAGGCAGGTCTGGCGGTATCTTGAAGGTGAAATAAACAAGGAAGAACTGACCGAAAGTGTCGTCACCGCAACGTGTAATCTCGCCAAGCGCCAGCTGACCTGGATTCGCAGCATGTCAGATGTATTCTGGGTGACTCATGATCTGAATTGCCCGACGAAATCCATTTGCAACTTGTACGAAAATATCTCAGGCTGACAGATTGGAATGACTATTCGCGTTATAATTGGCACATACCGATGCTCAAGAAGGAAGCAGGCATCGGTTTCAATAAACAAGTGCCAACCTAACAGACTGATATGGAAATTGTATGAAGAATCATCAAAAGGGATCATTGTTGCAGGAACCATTCTTAAATGAGCTGCGAAGACAGAAAGTACTGGTATCGATTTACCTGGTCAATGGCATAAAACTCAAAGGACAGATCGAATCGTTTGATAGATTTGTCATTCAGTTGAAAGCGAGTGTTACTCAGATTGTCTACAAACACGCAATCTCAACGATTGTGCCGGACCGACCCATTCAGTATGAATCGGATTGAAGAGCTGAGTATCGATACCAAGGTTAATTTTTCCGGGCGCATATCGGACAATCAGTCCGACACCGTACGAGAGCGGATCGGATAGAAAAAATCTCGTGTGGCGAAGTTTCAGCTAGGCACCGAGCGACCAGAATCGCAGAACGACGAGGAATTCGCCGTCATTGTGCGGCAGGATTCCTCTCCGATCAGTGTTGCGTTGGATAATCTTGAAGAGATTCAACTGCTGGCTGAGGCAGCCGGTGCGCAGGTTGTCGGTACAGTTGTGTCGAGACGCGCCCGTCCGCACAGCGGCCTATTCGTGGGCAAAGGCAAAGTAGATGAACTGCATTCACTTGTAGCTTCGACATCAGCGACGATTGTGATCGTCGATCATGCAATCACACCGGTGCAGGAGAGAAATCTCGAAAACGCTCTGCAGTGCCGTGTGATTGATCGCACCCGACTCATTCTCGATATTTTTGCCCGAAGAGCCTCAAGTCGTGAAGGTAAACTCCAGGTCGAACTTGCACAGCTCAAGCACTTGTCGACCCGTTTGGTACGAGGTTGGACCCATCTGGAGCGGCAAAAAGGTGGTATCGGACTGCGGGGTCCGGGTGAGACTCAGCTCGAAACAGACCGCCGTTTGATCGGGCGTCGCATCAAGACCCTCACACAACGTTTGGAGAAAATCCGCACCCAGCGGGAACTGCGGCGAAAGAGCAGAAAGAAGGTACCCATTGCCACAGTGGCGCTCGTCGGCTATACCAACGCCGGCAAGTCCTCACTTTTCAATCGGCTTTGCGGTGCCTCTGTCGTTTCCAGAGACATGCTGTTTTCGACGCTTGATACGACCATGCGTCGTCTTGAACTGCCTGGATTCGGACCGGTAATTCTATCGGATACTGTGGGTTTTATCCGAGAATTGCCGCATGGCCTGATTTCGGCATTTCATGCGACGCTGGAGGAAGTGTCGAGTGCTTCAATCCTGTTGCATGTTGTTGATGCTTCGTGCAATGATGCCGATGATCGCATCGAAAATGTCGAAGCTGTTCTCAGTCAGATTGGCGCAGACGAGGTCCCCCGGGTCCTGGTCTATAACAAGGTGGATCTGACTGACCATCAAATTGGCCGTAGAAAGAGTGTAAACGATGAGTTGGGTCGCGTTTGGCTGTCGTCCCTGACCGGACAGGGCATCGACGCGTTGATGGGGATTCTGGTCGATCATTTTTGCGCCAAGCGCCTGTTCGGACGAATCCGAATACCCGTCACAGCAGGTAAATTACGTTCGTATGTGTATCAGCATATGGAGGTGCTGAACGAAAGCTACGGCGAAACTGGCGAATGTGTTCTGGACCTGGAGGTTTCTGTAAGTGATGCCGATTGGCTTGAATCAAATCAGGAGTTCAAGGACGAATACTGGCAGGTTCGCCCCGAACTTCATGCGAAGGCTCTTCAATAAGACAATTTTCGTCCGCTTCACAAACGTCTTGGAACTTCGGGCTAATTCTCCGCATAATGTTCGTATAATGAACCGAAACAGTTTCGAATACCACCATATTTCCCGCCTGACTCAGTTTGAGATTTTGAGTTTGAAATGTAATTTCATCCATGATGTTGTGGGATTGATATTGAATTTAAGAGGTTAATGACCCTATGCCATGGGATGATTCAGACCCTGGAAACAGAAAACCTAAAGATCGGCGCGGCGGCCGTAGCGAGCCACCTGATCTTGATGAAATTGTGAGCGATTTTCGCAATTCAGTTTCACGTTTATTCGGCGGACTGGGCAAGAGTGGATCGGGCGGATCAGGAGATTCGTCCGGCGATTCACACGGAACCGGTACACCTGCCCGAAAACCGCGTGGCCGTCAATTCATCATTACGCTTGTTGCGGCCATTGCGTTTGTCGTATGGGTTACCAGCGGGCTATATGTCGTAGAGCAAGGCGAGCAGGGCGTGGAACTGCGATTCGGCAAATACACCCAGACCACAGGAGCCGGTCTTCGCTGGCACATGCCCATGCCGATTGAAGAAGTCCTGATTGTCAATGTCCAAAAAGTCAATACTGTTGAGGTCGGTTACAGAGTCAATGAACAGAACCGCCAGCTCAACCCGGTTACTCGTGAAGCACTCATGCTTACAGCCGATGAGAACATCATCGATATCCAGTTTGCGGTTCAGTACGACATCAAGGACCCGAAGGATCTGCTGTTCAACGTCAGTGATCCGTTGCACCTGGTCGTGAGACAGGCGACTGAGAGTGCCGTTCGGGAAATCGTCGGCGGAAATTCAATGGATTTTGCCATTACTGAGGGTCGGGCAGAAATTGCCCAGGGTACCAAGGTCTTGTTGCAGGAGATTCTGGATCGTTACAAGACTGGTGTCAATATCCGTGCTGTCGAGATGCAAAATGCGCAACCGCCTGCAGAAGTCAAGGCGGCGTTTGATGACGCAGTCAAGGCCCGTGAGGATGAGGAGCGTCTCAAGAACGAGGCGGAAGCCTATTACAATGATGTAATTCCGAGAGCCCGGGGGCAGGCTGCCCGCCTGCTCCAGGAAGCCGATGCATACAAGGAGAGCATCATCGCACGCGCAGAAGGTGAGGCATCCCGCTTTGAGCAGATTTTCGAGGAGTATGAGAAGGCTCCTCAGATTACGCGCGTCAGACTCTATCTCGAATCGCTCGAACAGGTACTGAACAATTCCACAAAACTGCTCATTGACCAGACGAATGGAAACAACATCATCTATCTGCCTCTCGATCAGATTATTCAGCGTCAACAGGATCGGGACGGCAATTCGAGCAGGAGCGGTAGTGCATCGAACCCAGGATCAACATCCAATTTCGTCGAATCTTCTAACCGCGGTACAGGCCGAAGCGGCCGTATCCAAGGATGAGTGGAACTACGCGGAATAACTGAGGAAAATCAAAATGTCGGCTAAGTCCATAATTTTAGGTGTTGTCTCGATCATCGTGATCGTGCTGGCCTACGAGACAGTTTATTTTGTCGATGAGCGCGAAAAAGCGATCATTTTTCAGTTCGGGCGAATTGTGCAATCCCACGATCAGCCTGGATTGCATTTCAAGAAACCGTTTATCAACAGTGTGCAATTCTTTGATGCACGTATTCAGACCATGGATGCTGACCCGGAACTTTATCTGACCGGAGAGAAGAAAAATCTGGTCGTGGATTCATTCGCCAAGTGGCGGATTCGCGATGTCGCCAAGTACTATGTGACAGTCGGTGGACTTCAGTCGAACGCTCGTGCACGACTTGCGCAGAGAGTGAATGACAGCCTGCGTCAGGAGTTTGGTAAACGGCAGGTTCAGGAAGTGATTTCCGGCGACCGCGCTGAGATCATGGAATTTGTGCGTCTTGCAGTAGACAACGAAGCTGCGGAGTTTGGAGTGGAAGTCGTTGACGTACGCCTGAAACGAGTCGACCTTGACCCGGAAGTCAGTGAACGTGTGTACAGCAGAATGGAAGCTGAACGTGCCAGAGTCGCCAAGGAATTGCGAGCGAAGGGCGCGGAAGCAGCCGAACGGATTCGGGCGGACGCCGACCGGCAACGCGAAATTACAATCGCTAATGCTTATCGTGAGGCGGAGAAAGTTCGCGGTGAGGGTGATGCGACAGCCACACTGACCTATGCGAATGCCTTTGGACGAGATACCGAATTTTTCAAACTATACAGAAGTCTGAATGCATACCGAACCACATTTCAGTCGAAAAATGATTTTCTGATTCTTGAACCGAACTCGGAATTCTTCCAGTACTTCAAGGGGAATATCGCAGATAGCAGTACGATGGCAGCGCAGGATGCGACCATGACCGTAACCGGTCAGTGAAATGACATGGAAGGTCTTTGTTGCTGCACTGGGTCTGGCATTTGTAATCGAAGGAATTGTTTATTTCACCATACCTGATATTTCTCGTAAGCTCATAGCCTGGTTGTTGGGGTTGGAACCGAGTGTTGCGAGACGAATAGGGTTGTTTTCCATCTTATTCGGACTTGTGGTTTTGTGGATTGCGAGTTCATTCTAGCAATCTATCGTCCTCCTTTGACAAACACCTTGAACGGCAGGAATGCCGTATTGTTGTGAGTTTGAATTTTCCCTGAATTTGATCGGTTGGCCGGCATACTATGAACAAATCTTGGACACAGTTGGATGGTGTCGAGCAGATTCTGCCATGTGACGGCTGGGAGATCGAGCAGCTGAGACGGAAAATTCTTGACTGTCTGAACTCCAACGGCTACGAATTGGTGATTCCTCCGCTGGCTGACTTCGTCGAATCTCTCCTTGGCGGTACGGACGCAGACCTTGATGTGCTGACGGTAAAGGCACCGGACCACGTCAGTGGCCGACTATTCGGCATTCGTGCGGACATGACGCCCCAAGTGGCGCGCATGGCTGCACTTCGTCTTCCTGTACAGAGTAGTGTTGTGAGACTTTGTTACATGGGCTCTGCATTGCTCGCGCGATCGCCAAGTGTCGGTGCCAGTCGGGAGATTCTCCAATTCGGCGCGGAACTATTTGGTTCCTCTGATTTGAATTCCGACTGCGAAATCATCCATTTGATGGTTGATTCGCTGCACATTGCCGGAATTGAGTCGCTGTCCGTATCGCTCGGACACGTCGGAATCATTGAGGAATTGTTCTCGTCACTGAAAATTCCCAAGTCACTTGAAAACGATGTGCTTGAAGCACTCAAGAAGAAGTCTATCCCAGACCTTGAGGAATTGTGTCGCAAGAGCGAACAATTGAAACAGACGATGGATGTGTTCAGTGAGCTGACAAGACTGCATGGCGATTCGAAGACGATCGAACAGGCGAAATGTCTGTTGAGTGGGATAAGTGCACGCATTGATGCCTTGCTCGTTGAGTTGGATTACGCGGTGAGCTGGATACTCAGGGAACTTCCTGATGTCTCCTGTCATGTGGACTGCGCACTCGTTGGAAGTTATCGCTACCATACCGGAATCATTTTTTCTGCCTATGGACCTGGATATGGTCAGGCATTGGCGAAAGGCGGCCGTTATGATCTTGTGATGTCAACTTACGGAAATCCCTGTCCGGCGACCGGTTTCAGCGGAGATCTCCGACTGCTGAGTCGTGATCTTCGAGGCGAGTGCCGAAAGGGGATTCTGGTTCCACATGGCGAGCAATTGCCTGAGACTGTAATCTCCGAACTGATTGAAAAAGGTAGCCGTGTCATTCGCCAGATGCCCGAGCAGGCGCAGTCTTCATTGCACTCGGTCTGCGACCGAAGGCTCGTTGTGCGCGATGGTGAATGGGTTGTTGTTCCCATGGATGACGAAGGTGGTGTGAGTTGAGCATTCAGACTCTGGCAATTTTCGGTGGGCAGTGGGGAGACGAAGGAAAGGGAAAGATCGTCGACTGTATGAGTGCCCGTGCCGATGCTGTAGTACGGTTTCAGGGTGGGCACAACGCGGGCCATACTCTAGTTGCAGACAATCGGAAGGTGGTCGTGCATCTGATTCCCGCAGGCGTGCTTCACCACCATGTACAGGCATTCATCGGCAACGGGGTTGTCCTTTCCTTGGAGGCGCTTCTCAAGGAGATGGACGGTATAGCTGATCATGTACAGAATTTATCGCATCGTCTCCGAATCAGTGAGGATTGTGTATTGCTTCTTCCCAGTCATGCGGCCTTGGACCAGGCACGCGAGACTAGCAAGGGGAAACAGGCGATCGGTACCACCAGCCGCGGCATAGGTCCCGCCTATGAAGACAAGATTGCCCGTCGCGGTATCAAGGCACACGATCTTTTCGACTCGAACGTATTGACAGATAAGGTGACGCAGTTGCTGGATTACCATAATTTCCTGTTGGATCGGCGATATGGTGCGCCTCGGATTGATACTGATGAAGTACTCGACTTTCTGCTGGCTGCCGCTGAGTGGGCGGTTCCGATGATTGCGGATGTCAGTTATGAAGTAAGTCGGTTGATTGACGACGGAAAGAAGGTTCTCTTTGAAGGTGCGCAGGGTGTAATGCTGGATATTGATCACGGGACCTATCCGTTCGTGACTTCGTCGAATACCGGAACTGGGGCAATTGCCACTGGAGGCGGGATTCCCGTCTCGCGGGTGAATCATGTCATGGCTATTGTCAAGGCTTATACAACCCGGGTCGGGTCCGGCCCTTTTCCGACAGAGCTGGATGACGAGGTCGGGTTGCGGATCGCCGAGCGAGGCGCTGAATTCGGCGCGACAACAGGACGCCCCCGTCGTTGCGGATGGTTTGATGCGGTGACCGTTCGTCGTGCCCACCAGCTTAACGGTTTCAATGGCCTGTGCATCACCAAACTCGATGTGTTGGATGGGCTTGATACCATAAAGATATGCACCGACTATCGAATCCGTGACATTGTCAGCAACAATCTGTCATGCAACGCTAAGAATCTTGGTGAATGTGAACCGATCTATCAGGAAATGCCCGGATGGGATGGTTCGACACTCGGGATGACGCAATACTCGGATTTGCCGGACAATGCAAAGAAGTATCTGGATTGCATATCGGAGTTATGTGGTGTGCCAATCGACATCATTTCGACAGGACCTGAACGCAAGCATGCGATTTTCAATGAATCTCTGTCGGAGTGGACCTGATTGAGTTGCAGATGGATTGAGTCGGTCGCAATAATCCTTTCGGATTTGAGGGACGACGTGTGCATCTTGCGGCGAAAACCGCATCCGGTGATATCAGGATTCAGATGATAATCTTATCATTGACTTGTATTTTTCCGCTTTTTCGAATCTGTGCGCGCAATCCAGCTCGGTGCAGCCATTGCTTGACAAGTTTTGGATGGCCAGTCAGCCCGCTCAGGTAGGCACACGGCTCACATAAACGAATTCCGGTCAGTGTCACTTCGCCGACCGTGAAAGTCTTGCCAACCAGACTGTTCAAGTCAACGCCGCGCGTGAGGATATTTCTTCTCGATTGCGAATAATCTAGTTCGATGGCGTGGTCTTGCTTGAGTTCCTCAAAAGCTTCCAATTCAATCAGCGACACTTCCTGATCGGGTTCAATCTCCGGCTTTGAGAACGTGCCGGACAGGGAATAATACCGGTCTCCCATCAATCCCCGTCCTTCCACAGCGGAAACCGAATCGACAGAATTCATTTCTCCACCGGATTCTGGAGTGGTGAAGATTTTCATTACGATTGCTGCAGTCATTACGATATGTCGCCTGATTTCAGAAGAATGTCCGTTGGTTGGTCTCAAGCCACAGTAGTATACATTTATCTGCCAATTGACGGTTCGCCGTGCACCTTGGAGGCAACAAATTGCGCAGTACGACGGAACTTCAGAGTAACATTGAAACATTGATTTGAATCAGTCATAGCAGTTCAGATGAACCTTTTCAAGGCAATCTCGCAATTTATCGTCAGTCTCTTGTTGCATCTGTTCAATCTTGCGAAATCTTTCCTTGGGTCTCGAAAGAGTTTCGTTGAAGCGGGAAGTCAGAGTTACCGGAGGTTTCGTCATATGGACGAGAACCTTCCCGACGATATTGAAGATGTACTTGAACTGTCGGCGATCTTGGAAGTCAGGGAATATGATCTATTCGGACTTGCATATCAATGGTGGTTTGGACATCCGGCAAACAATCGTGTACTGGAGTCTCATTTTGGAAGATATATGTTCAACAAGATCGTTCCGCATTGGATGAGACACTATAGCAGGATGTTGCTTGAGATGCGCGAACAGGGAATTTTGGATAGAGAGAAATTGGGGATAAGCAGGCTGCCGAATGCAACGCCTCAATCTGTACGGGCGGGACTTCGCTATACAGTCATTATATTTTCCCTGTTGGGATTGCTGATTTTGATTGCAGAGATGGCGGTAAAGTTCACCGCATTTACCTGCATGTTTCCTCCCTGTTACTGATTTTCCTGATTGGTCTATGGATATTATTTTCCTGATCGTCACGGGCGTTGTTGCGGTTCATGCCCTTACATATCGAACGGAAGATGGTGAAAGAGATACCGTTCGGCTGCTGTTCGGCTGCATAGCTCTACTGTTTTTCTTTCGAGTCCTGTTTGCCGACGTTCTGGAGGTATGGAACTGACCCGAATCGCAATTTTTCTGGCGCAGACCGATTGACAGGGCCTTGCGCCCATGTTTTGGGTCAGTCAGATCCAGGAATCTGGATGTCGTGGCCGTTTTACCGCTGATGGTCGGTACTATTTTTTGTAGGAACGCTGTTCGGCATCTATTTCCGGAACCTTGAGCAGACGATCCGATTCCGGCTTTGCCAGTTCTGCGGCGATGTAAGCTGCTCGTTCCGCTATTCCAGGTGGTCGCTCCGGCTGATTTCTCAGAAATCGTGTCAGCCAGTGAGGCCCTTCAGTAATTTCCGGGTCCAGCTGAAGCGCGGTCACATAATCCTGCAATGCCAGTTCATGATGCCCCATCCGGTCGTGCAGAATGCCCCGATTGGCATAAGTTCCGGCAAAATTCGGTTCAAGTGCGATGGATTCGTCAAACACCTTGAGGGCGTCTTCAAATCGATCAAGTTGCATAAGCGAGCGCGCCCGCCCTCTCATTGCATGGATGTGTCGGGGGTCCTTCCCCAAAGCAGCTTCATACGAACTCAGCGCCCGTGCATAAGCTGCATCCTCGAACAGTTTGTTCGCTGCGTGATATTCAGTATCTCCAGGCGCACGTTCCTTGAAGAATCCATCATAAATTCCCCATGCCAACCATCCGAGTGCCAACACAATCGCTGTGTACTTGAGAAATTGATACAAACGGGGATCCACAGTCGTGTCAACCAGCATCAAGCAGACGGAAATTGAATAGCATGGAAAATGCAAGACAAACGACAATCGCTACGAAATAGGCGCGTCTTTTCTGCCCCTGTAATTCTTCCGGAGAAAGATTTTTTTGGAGTCTTCGTTGCATTCTTCGCACGCTCACAGTCCAGATCAGCTGCCCTACGGGGTAAAGCAGAGCGGCCGTCATAGCGATTACCCACAGGTAATATGACGTCAGTGCTGACATTTCGGCTGTTGCTGATCTAATGATCGATGGGGGTCGCTTCGTGCTTTGTCAGATTAGAAAAAAAGGGAGGATTGCTCCTCCCTTTTCTACGCAACAAATGCTGGCTAGGCTTGCGATCCCTCAATGTCTCCAATATCATCCTGGAGCACCTCGATCTCGCTTTCGTGCAATGTGGACATCTCCATCTTGTAAGCAAGAAACCACATCATGCCGACACCAAGTACCCACCAGAGTATCTGCCAGGCCCATATTGAAGGCATTCCAAAGAGCCATGTTGCGGCATCATTGGGGTTGCCGAAAATTGTGTTTCCGATCACAGCACCGGGACCAATTCCGAAGAAGAACCAGACCAATGTGATAATCCACGCGATGGGAAGCATTCCTCGCTTGGCAGCGGATAAACCCGCATGTTCTGCCAAGAAGTCGTGATACTTCATCTTGTGCGCATAGTCGGCTTTATTCTGGGTCATCGAAGACACAATAATCGCGACACCCAGATTGAAGATGATTCCCCATCCAGCCGAGTGGATTGTCCACGGCCATCTACCCCAGGCAGTGATGCCGAGATTCTGACCAACTGCTTCAGTACAGACCACAGCGACCAGTCCGACAGCAAGTCCGATATTGATACCGGCCCGCGTCAGCCACGGAAAATAGCATACTGCAAGCAAGGCCGGCCACATCTGAAATCCGAAAGCGACTGCCAGGCCGCCCAGCAGAACCAAAGCATCTGTGGATGTGGTTGCGACAACGAGTGCTGCAAAAACAATGATGGCAACACCAATTCGACCAAACAGTTTCTGCTGGCTGTGCGTAACGTTCGGCATGACGAAGTGCTTGAGCAGATCACGTGTAAGCATCGCACCGGCAGTTGACATGTATGCCGCACCAGTTGACTGCATCGCAGCCAGTGCACATACCGACAATAACCCAACAAGCCATGGTGCAGTTTCCTGCATGACCCTGATCAACTGTGGCACCAACATTCCTTGCTTGCCCGCTGAATCCATCAGGTCTTTGCCGCCCAAGCCTGCCTGGAGAACATTGTTGGTAGCGTCTGGATATGCCGCAAGATATGCGGTATCGGCACCAAGAAAGTGTCCGCCCATGCCCTGCATGGCGGCAAAGAAGAATAGAATGAATCCGATTCCAAGGGACGAGGCCCACACCTGCTGAGGTGCAAAC
Organism: Acidiferrobacterales bacterium; assembly: GCA_028820695.1. Taxonomy (NCBI): domain Bacteria; kingdom Pseudomonadati; phylum Pseudomonadota; class Gammaproteobacteria; order Acidiferrobacterales; species Acidiferrobacterales bacterium. The sequence continues at coordinate 119,567 of JAPPIB010000042.1, forward strand.
GGCTTGGGATCGTGATTCGAAAACGCCCACATTGAAAACGCTGGGGAGGATTGAATTCCCATCAGCGCGAACATGTAGGACAGAATCATGATTCCGGTCCATGCGCCACCGACGGCTGACGGACCGGACGAGACGAATTGGATTACACCAGGTACCGCAATGTAATGACTGTATCCGTCGAGAGTTCGTTTCTCATCCAATGCAGCCAGATTTGCTATACCTTCGTTCAGTTCCGTCCATCCGCCTACCAGATTCAACGAAATGATTCCAATGACAATAATACCCAGCGCCAGCAGAATGCATTGCAAGGTATCAACGTAAGCCACAGCCCTCAAGCCACCTGACGCGACATAAATGAACACCACGGCAGAGAGCAGCCACATGCCGACATTGACTCCCAATGCGCCATCTGTAAGAACATTAAACAAAAATCCTGAAGCCCTGAGCTGGACTCCCAGGTAGGGAACCGAGAAACACAGTGCGACAAGAACAACCAGAATCCGAATCAGATCGGATTTGAAATAGTGCGACAGCATTTCTCCGGGTGTAACAAAACCAAATCGTTTCCCCAGCATCCACTGTCGTTTAAGAAAGATTACACCCGTAAACGGAATCGTAATCGCATAGAAAGCGGCGTAGGCGTACTGAAACCCATCTCGATACAACAAACCCGGATGTCCCACGAAAGTCCATCCGGAAAATGATGTGGCCGTCGCGGCCAGTACGAATACCCACAGGGACAAACGCCGGCCTGCAATGAAATAATCACTTGCAGTCCGGGCTGACATTGCACCCCGAATGCCCCAGTATATGCAGTAGACCCAATATAGAACTACGAATATAAATAACCAGACAATTTTGGCGTCCAACTTGACTTACCTCGCTAACTTGTGAAAGCGAATCATTTCGCCATTTTTATTGTTTTAATAATAGTTGTGCAACGGGAATTGCACAGCAAATTATAGTTGAATTCCAATGGGTCAGTTTTAGAAGTTGAAAATTGCGCAAACCCCGAAAAGAACTTCCGGAATCGTGCAGATTTCGTTGGCATGCACAATCCAGAGCCTTGGTTGGTTGCGAATCCGACTTCACCGACGATCAGCCCGGTCGGGCTTTTGCTGCTTGTCGTGATTGTTCGTAATGCGCCCTGTATCAATCTGAAAAAAAAGCGGGGTGTGACGCCCTTTTTTCAGTCATCCACCCAGAAATAATTCACCGACTTTGGGGTTTGCCAGTAGTTGGTCGCCTGTCCCCGCGATTGCCAGTTCTCCGGATACCAGAACATAGCCAATATCAGCGAATTCAAGTCCTTTTTTTGCGTTCTGCTCGACCATAATTATGGTTTTGCCTTCCTTATGCTGCAGATCAGAAAGAATCTCAAACACCATATCGATGAATCTGGGTTCCAGACCGATTGATGGCTCATCGACCAGGAGCAGCTGGGGTTCCATCACCAGAGCGCGGGTGATTTCCAGCAGTCTGCGCTCTCCTCCCGACAGGACTTTTGCCTGGTGTTTGCGCCTTGCGGCCAAACGAGGATATCTGTCGAGAATAGCTTCGGCCGACTGCTTGGCTTGCGCAGGCTGATCTTTTAGAAATCCGCCCATCCACAGGTTTTCCTCAACTGTCATGCTGGGGAATATTGACTTATCCTGCAGAATATATGCGATACCCGCGTCAGCGAGTTTCTGGTTCGGTGTCAGTTTTGTAACGTCCGCTGCATTGGAACCCGAACCGATCCTGATAGATCCGGAGAAGATACTTGTAAATCCAAAAATAGAATGCAGGATTGTCGATTTTCCGGCACCATTGGGTCCTATTAGACACAGAGACTGGCAGTGTCCGACACGCAAGTTGAAGTTGTGCAGAATTTCCATTTTGCCGTATCCGGCATTGAGGCTGTCAATGGAGACAAAGGGTTCGTTTCCAGCCAGTTGATCAAGCTCATCAATCGAAACATGCTCTGCAATCTGTGCAGCCTGTCGGGTGACCTCATCAACAGAGATCACAGCGTCAACGCCTCCCTCCTCGTAGGTTTTTGCTTCGCTGGATTTGGACGAATGAGTCATGTCGCGATCTGACGGAATCAGTGGGTGCCAAGGTAGGCATCAATGACGCTCTGATTGTTTTGGATGTCATTCGGTGAGCCTGATGCGAGCAGCTTGCCGTGCGCAAGGCAGTAGATGGTGTCGGCGAGATTCATGATGACCCGCATATTGTGTTCGATTACGAACAGCGTAATGCCAAATTCCTGATTGGCTTTTTTCAATCTGTCAATCAGACCGTTGATTAGAGTTGGATTGATACCTGCGGTCGGTTCGTCCAACAGCAAGGTGCTGGGTTCGTTCATCAGGGCCATGGCGAACTCCAGCAGTTTCTGTTGGCCAAACGAAAGCGACCCTGCGGTCAGATAGCGTTTTTCGTAGAGTCCTACAAACTCCAGCAGGCGACCAGATTTTTCGATGTCCCGTTGGCTGAAACTGCGCAGCGACTCGGCGAATCGCATTTTCCTGTGCGGCATGGAGATCAGCATATTCTGTACACAGTTCATTTTCCCATAAATGCGCGTTTGCTGAAATGTGCGAATCAGTCCCATGCGGGCGATTTCCTGTACCGATCGTTTTGATATTTCCTGCCCGTCGAAACGTATGGCTCCGCTATCGATGGGGTGATAGCCGACGATTGAATTGAAAAGAGTGGTCTTTCCAGACCCGTTCGGTCCGATCAATCCCGTAATGCTTCCTTGCTCAACGTCCATTGAAACCGCATTATTTGCCACAACTCCGCCGTATGTCTTGGTGACTTGTTCGACTTCGATGATGTGTTTCATGATGCAGTCTCCGTGCGGTCAGCCGTCTCGACGCGGATGCCGAACCATGCCGGTCGCACGCGCTGAAGCCAACCCATGAGTCCTTCCCTGAAGTAGACTACTGTCACGACGATCAATACCCCCAGCGCCACCCATTGCCAGCCTAGCAGGTAGTTCCAGGTCACTTCCTTGAACAGGTGGAATACTATGGCGCCGACGACCGGCCCCCATAGAGTACCCTTGCCACCCAAAAGCACGCATACGACCATGAAGATACCGAGATTGATAGTCTGGTAGGCAGTTTCCAGAGGTTCGAAATGGATCAGTTGGAATGCTGATATGCCACCGGCAACGCCGACAAAAAAAGCGGCCATCGACCAAGCCGTGAGTTTATAGCGCATTGTATGAATGCCCATCGCCTCGGCTTTTTCCTCATCATCCCGAATCGCGTTCAACGCAGCCCCAAAGCGTGTACGGTAAAGCCACTTGGCGAAAACGAATACGCCGACTCCAGTAACTGCGAACAGGTAATAGAACATCAGCTTGCCCAATTCCAGGTCATACGGAAACACCGGCAGTGAAATTCCCTGTCCGCCACCCACCCAATCCCAGTTGGATACCAGTTCGCCCGCCGCGATCGCAACACCAAGAGTGCCAATCGCAAAATAAGGTCCGCGCAGTCCAAAGGTGACATAGCCGATAATCACGGCACAGATCGCACAGAAAAGTCCGGCTCCGATAATCCCCAGAAAAGCGCCAACAAAGTATTCAGTGTCTGAGAACTCATAAACGGTGTCGCTGAACGCATTGGTGTAATCTCCTACGTCAAAGGGTATGGCAATGGCTATGACAGCTGCAACGTACATTCCCGTACCATAGAAGAATATATTGCCGAGCGAGTTGTATCCCATTTGTCCGCCCGTAATGTCCCATGTGATTGCAACGATGATCATCAGCCAAAGGGTGGCAAGCTGAGTTTTCAGGTCTCCGAATATGAATGGTGCTGTCAGCGTAAACATCACCAGCCCGGCGTAAATCAGAAGTCGTCGCGGTCTTGTCATGTCAACCTTTCTTACTGCAGACTTTTTCGGGCGCGTTTTTGCTGCATCATTCTGATCAGCAACACGATCAGCAGTAACAATACTGCGACTGCCTGCTGATAGCCGATGCCAAAAATATGCGCGCCGTACTGCTCCAGCGCACCGATGCCCAGTCCCGCTACAATCACGCCCGGCAGATTGCCGAGCCCGGCAGCGGTGACAATGACGAAAGCGCGGATTGAGTGTGTGATTCCGTAAAATGGCTGGATTACCCAGACCATGACAACGAGGGCGCCTGCGGCACCGCAAATCGCGGAGTTCAGTGAAAATGTGAAAGCGTAGACCTTTTCGGTATTGATACCGAGCACACGGGCGGCGCGCGCGTCCTGAGCGGTTGCGCGAATCGCCTGACCCATGCGACTGACTTTCATGAATACGACTACAACAACTGCAAGAACTGCAGCAGCCAGCACGCCAACCAGCTTGGCAATCGGAACATCAATGAACCCATCGGCGAAAAAGAGCGTTTCGTATTTGAGTGCAATAGCCTGGGTGTCGGAACCAAATATCAGATTCAGTACCTGCGCAATGATGATCGCGATGCCAAACGTAGCCAGCAGCGAGGTGAACAAATCCCGTTCAATCACACGTGAGATCACCAGTTTGTAGATGACCCAACCGATGACCCACATTACAGCAAAAGCGCAAAAGACACCGATGAATGGATGAATGCCATGCTGCGAAAGCCACCATGCAACGTAACCTCCAGCGATGACGAGGTCGCCCTGTGCCAGGTTCTTGACGTTCATGACGCCCCACACCAAAGCCAGTCCGTAGGCGACCAATGCGAACAATGCACCGATCATGATCCCATCGATAACGATCTTCAGGTTGACGATCGGAAATTGGGAAAGCAATGAAATATTGGAAGCGATCTGATCCATCGGGGGTATAGGCCGGGTTGCACCGATTGCAGACTTCAGTCAGCTGGGCGCATAACGCATACGCCCAGCTGACAGCTATGATTACTGTCGCGGCCAGTTCAGCTTATGTGAAGCGAACTGTGACGGTGCGACGACGTTGTACTCACCATCCTGAATCTGACGCAGCACCATCGGTTTGGCGATATTGTTGCCGAACTCGGAAAACTTGATCTGTCCATAGAATGTAGCCAGGTCAGTCGCCGCAATGGCATCTCGTACCGCTTCCTTATCCAAGGTGCCTGCACGTTCAAAAGCATCCTTGAAGACGTATACCGCGGCCGAAGCCTGTGCGGTCTGATAAGGCACTTTCTTGTCGGAGTATTCTGGATAGGAAGTCTTGAAGTCCTGCTCGTAGGTGGAGGCGGTGCCAAAGATTTCGTCGCTGTAAGTCAAAGTTTCGGCCCACTGAGTCGAACACAGGATATCGTTTGCGGCCTCACCAAAATTACCCACAACATCGGCTGATTCACAGTGCGTAATGGCAATCATCGGAACTGAGACGTTCTGTTCCTCGATCTGTCGCACAGCAGTCGCCGCGCCCTTGGAGTGCCCGCTTACCACCAACACATCGGGTTTTAGAAGTTTCACCTTGGTCAGGATTGCACTCATGTCCGAAAGGTCACGTGGCAGTTGCTCATCGACCACAATTTTCATGTTGTATTTAGAGGTATCTTCGAGTACGCCGGCGCGGATGTCCAGTGAAAATGGATCGTTTTCGACCGCAACTGCAACCTTGACGTCGGACGGGCTCATTCCGGAACCTTCTGCCATTTCCGCTGCCAGCACAACTGCCGATGCCAGGTATTGCTCTGAAGTTGAGAGCACGGCAAACAGGTACTTATATCCCTGATTGAACAGTGAGCGGCTTGCGCCTTCTGCTTCCACCATCGGAATTTGGTATTTTTCCGTAACCGGCGCAATGGCTTTGGTGAGTCCGGATGAATACGGACCGAGCATATACTGAACCTTATCCTGGTTGATCAGGCGTTCCGCCAAAGTTGCGCCTCGGTCACCCTTGGACTCGTCATCATAGTAGATGACCCGAAAGTTGTAACACTTTCCGTCTACCATAATGCCACCGTGTTCCCTGATCTTCTCAATGGCGAATTCATAGCCATTTTTTGCGTGAACACCGTTGGTAGCATACTTTCCGGTTAAGGAAATGGCTGACCCCAGTACGATTTCATCGCACTCGTCCGCTACCGCGGATTGAGCAGCGAACAGTGCCAGAAAACTGACAATAGCCACCCTAAACCAATTGGATATCTGCATGATTTACTTTCTCCTTTCAATATGAGTCATTGATTCAGTTCTGCATACGGCACAATCAGCGCCCGACATGCGTTGTTGACAATGATTGCGCGCTTTACATTGCACGTGAACACAAAGAGGGGCAATCCGACTTGTCTGAGTTGCATTTTATGCTGGTTCCGCTGGCGATTGTCCAATTTTCGAGATTACCGCAATCCTGAGTGCAGTGGTCGATTTATACTTATAAGTTATTGTTTATATTCTATTATCTGATTCACGAAATACTTTCTACTAGCGCGGTTGATTTTCAGTTTTTGCTCCATGTTGTCGAATTGAAGGCCGAGTCGCATGCAATCACAGCCGAATCTTGATTTTTGTCTCGCTGTACACGCTGAGACAAGCGACGAAACGCGCACAGCCAGTTCCTGAATCATTGCCACAGTCTGGTAATATAATGGCGCCTTGCCACACCTGATCAGCGACCATGTCGCCGTATTCAATGTTGTTGAATATAATTCGGGATCACAAATGCCGAGGTGGCGAAATTGGCAGACGCGCTAGCTTCAGGTGCTAGTGGGGGTACACCCCGTGGAGGTTCAAGTCCTCTCCTCGGCACCATGTTCTGATTCTACGTACCTCACAGGCGAACCCTTTTTAGCGCCAGGTCATATTTACTCGGTTGTCGGGGTTCAAAATACGGTCTCAAGACGAGATGACAAGGCCCCATTTCGGCTGTCACCTTTCAGGCCGACCGTCTTTCGATAGGTCGGAAGCTGTATCAGGATCCAAATATTTCGCTATGGAGTGAATCCAAGATATTCGGTGCCGTGAGCTTCATACGACACCGACAGATGCAAATAGGCTCCTGCGATGGAAAAAACAGTTGTACCCGTTAGGTTTTCAACGCGGTCAATTTTCCTTTGCTGCCGAAGAAAACGGCGAATCAGGCGATTTCCACGACGTTCCTATCGAGCGTTCCAGCTAACTCGTTTATGCCCGACGTCGACCGCGATTGCGCGATGATGCTCTGGTTATTCGACTGCGGCTTGGGTGATGTACGTTTTCCTCGACAACGTGAAATGCGCAAAGATGCACAAGCTTCTCGTCCACTACGAGCCCACCACCGGAAAGTGTTCCGCTGTCAAATCGGTGATCTTCGCCTTCACCAACTGCTGAGTGGATTTCTGGTGTTACGGCACAGATATCGTCAAGAAACTTCTTTGCATCAAAACTACTCTTTCCATTCATGCCGCGTCGCAGGTTATCGATGGCGTCCAGCGCATAACTCTCAACCAATTTATTCAAACTGGCTGCAAGCGCATCGGTTGCTTCGAAAAGATCGATTCCTGTGGTAGATTCATTGAGCGAGAATATCGCACCTATCTGGTTTGGCACAGCCTGAAATGCGTTGTGAAAGGAGTCCAGGTCAGATCTGAACGTCCTATACATTTCATCGGATGCGTCCGTACTCGAACGCGCTTGCATTCGAGCCGACTTGAGTGAAATACGATCCCAGACTTCCGATTGGTCGCCAGACCTTGATTTTGAATGGTGAATTGACTGATTGACGGCGCGAGTTTTTCTTGCCCGACCTTCAGCAAAATGAGTTCTGCCGGCACTTGCAAAGGTTTCACTTTGACGGTGCCAGCGGCCAGCTTCAACGCATGACACCGGAATCGTGATAGTCTTTTGCGCTGGAATCATGACGGAGACGTTAAGAATTCGATTCTGTTTCGCCCCAACCAACTCCTCCCCGTCAAGAAGCAGTACTCGCTGGATACTTTTGTTGAGCACTTTTAGTGTTGGCACACTGCCGGAATCGGAAACTTCCGAAATTTCTATGGCACCTTGTTCCAGCGCCTGGTCAAGCAACAGGTAATCTATTTCCACAGGCTTTTCACCTAACAGTGGAAACATCGTCAGATTGAGGTGTGTTTGCGGGCTGCCAATGGCAACCCCGTCTAAAGTACTGGAAATACAATTCATGCGGTTTTCCCCTCGGTAATGAACATGCACATCCATTATCGAGGTGAGGTGGTTCAATAAATGACACCGCTGAAACAGAAAATTCGAATTGTCGGGAATCGCTGAACCAGACATCGCACCTGGACCCGGTGTTGAAATGAGTTTTTCCCGTTGTTATTTCGCTCTGGTGAGCGGACTTGAAACTTCGCTTCTCACAGTGCGCCGTTGCGATTGCCTGCAATGTGTAAACGGATGCCGACGCGCTTGCCGGGCAAAGTGAAAGTGCGAGGAGTTGTCGGTCGCAAACAAGCTTCGCCGAAAACGGGGCACACAGACAATCCGAGGGTTGTGCAATCGGGCATTTCGGAGCGCTGGCACTGCGTTAAGACCCAAACCGCGTCAATTTCCAATTCTGCCAGTCAGACTCGCTTGCGACCAACGCAACACAGTGAGCACAGAATATTACCGGTACATATCGTTAGCCCGGCGGATCGCATTGGCAACTTTTCGGCGCAGTTCCAAGGGCTTCAGAACTTCGACGTCCGATCCGTAGCTCAGAATCTTCATGATCAGCTCAGGATCGTTAGAGTAGGGGAACGACAGCACCAATCTTGCCTGATCGTCCAGTTGTATTGCTTGCTCCGAATGCCAATTTTCATGCATGATCCAGCCGGAAATGTCAGCACTGAATCTTAAAGTGGCTTGCTGTGTGCTTGATCCGCCGAAAATTCCAAATCCTGCTTTCAATTCATCATCAAGCGCCTGCTCCTCAATGTCAACTGCCGCCGTGTCCGTCACTTCAACATCCGTCAGGTTGGACAATCGGAATGTGCGCAAACCGTTTCTGCTATGGCACCAACCGTCCAGATACCACTTTTCTCTGTAATACACCAGGCGTTGCGGAGAAATGCATCTAGGCTTGGATTCGTCAGCGATTTTATTCCTGTAGCAAGCGTTGACTTGTACGCGGCGAAGCAATGCGTCGGCGAGTTGCTGAAAAACCGCTGGATTGGCAGGTGGAATGGTGCCGGGCACAATACGAATCCGTGCTGTCAGCTCTTCGACTGACTGATCGACTGTCCGGAGAATCTTTTTTACTCTGTGCCGCAGGGGATCGATGTGCTCGGACAGAAATCCAGGCTGCAGGTTCCCCAGCAGATGTTCCATCGTCAACAGGGCATGGAGTTCACTGCTGTTAAACCACAAACCTGGCAACGAAAAACGCGGGGAACCGGGTAAGGGGTCTGTGTAACGATAGCCCCGCGAATCCGAATCCCAAACGATCGGAGCATCCAGACGATCTCGCATGTAGGTTAAATCGCGCTTGATAGTTGATTTTGACACCTCCAACTCACTCATCAGCGTACTGATCGGTGTAGACCGCCGCGCTTGCAACAGTTTGTCGATCTTGTAGAATCGTTCAGTGCGATTCATAAGGTGTAATCGCGATAAGGAAGTGCGTGGGCGAGGTGAAGCAAAAGCGGCGTATCTCGCTAGTCAGCAAATTGCAATTTTCAGAAGACTGACCATCCGCGGAGGCATGCCACTGCGGATAAGGATCCAGTAATTTGTTTTGATGAGCGGGAAGTTCCAGGCATATTCGGTTCACGTGATTTGGGCATTGGATTTCCCTGTTGAGTGGCCGAGGCGCAGAGAAACCCGCTTGTTATTTGATTGGCACGCCCGGAGGGACTCGAACCCCCGACTGCCAGGTTCGAAGCCTGGTACTCTAATCCAACTGAGCTACGGGCGCGTGTTCAACCGAAGTTGTGTATGTTGTCTGACGGCAAGGCGAATGGGAACTACCCAGCACACTTTTTTTGTTCAGCGATCAGACTTATGAAGTTCATTATTATACTCGCTCCAGCCAACGAAGTGATTTCCCCGACATCATACGCAGGTGCGACTTCGACCAGGTCCATTCCCTTGAAATCGATTCCCGTCAAGCCACGGACCAAAGTCTGAGCCTGATAGGTGGAAAGTCCGCCGCAGACCGGTGTACCCGTTCCCGGTGCGAATGCCGGATCAAGACAATCAATGTCGAAAGTCAGATACGCTGGGCGATCACCGACAATTTCAAGGGCATTCTCAATCACTTTGCTCACCCCATATTGGTGAACGAAATTCGCGTCCATGATGTTGAAACCATGGGTCTCCGAGTTTCCGGTCCTCAAGCCGATCTGCACCGATCGTTCCGGTACAACCAAGCCATGCCTCGCGGCGTGGAAGAACATGGTTCCATGATGGATACGCTCCTCGTCCTCACGCCATGTGTCGGAATGCGCATCAAAGTGAACCAACGATAGAGGCCCGTACTTTTCATAGAACGCCTTCAGAATCGGATAGGTGATGAAATGATCGCCTCCCATCGTAACAATAATGCCATCACCCGAAAGCAGATGTCTTGTGTGGGCGGTGATTTCATCCGGAATCTTATCCGGAAAGCCGAAATCCATCTCGCAATCGCCATAGTCGGTAGCCATCAGGTGTTCAAATGGATCCACTGTAAATGGCCATGAACCCCCACTCCAGGACAATTGTGCTGATGAGGTCCGAATTGCACGCGGTCCGAATCTGGTGCCTGGACGATTGGTGACTGCGAGATCATACGGAACTCCACAGAAGATCAGATCAGATTCGGCAACGCCCTTGGAATAGGGGCGTCGAAACATACTGGTTGCACCGGCGTACGTCGTCTCATCGCCCATCGCATTCGATGATTTGCCGGTAAAGGCGTTGTCGGCGGAAGTTCTGCTCATGATGAATCCGGGTCCCTGTGCGATGTGGTTTCGGCGCCTGATGGCAGATTCCCAATCAAATGCCGGTTCGCTTTCGAATTATATCGCTCACGAGCTTTGGATCAGCCTTGCCCTGGGATTTCTTCATCACCTGACCGACGAAGAACCCAATCAGTTTTTGATTGCCTTGTTTCAGACGCTGAACCTGTTCCGGCTCGGCCTCGAGAACCTCGTCGACCAAAGCTTCAATCGACCCGGAATCAGTATTCTGCCGAAGTCCTTCGGATTCGATGATCTCATCCATCGAAAGGTCCGGTCTCTCCCACAATATCGACAGCAGGGATTTGGCACCGTGCCCGGAAATCACGCCGCGATCAATGATTGCGACGAGCTGACCCAGCACCTCAGCGTCGACCTTGGAGCTTGAGATATCGACCCCGGCCTTGTTCAGATGACTCGAAAGCTCAACGTTGATCCAGTTCGCAACGCGTTTCGGATTGTCAGCATGGACGAGTGCGGACTCAAAGTAGTCGGCGACATGGCGGGACTGTGTAAGCTGTGTTGCATCAGCCTCACTCAGGCTGAATTCACTCATGAATCGTTGCTTGCGTTGCTCCGGCAGTTCTGGAACATCTTCTCGAACACTGTCGATGAAGTCTTCGGACAGAACCAGTGGTGGCAAGTCAGGATCGGGAAAGTATCGATAGTCCTGTGCGTCTTCCTTGCTGCGCATTGGTCGAGTCACATTCCGGTTTGGATCATACAGACGGGTTTCCTGAACGATCGAACCGCCAGCCTCAAGAACCTCAATCTGTCTGTCAATCTCTGCAATTATCCCTTTCTCCACAAATCGGAAAGAATTGATGTTCTTCAACTCGGTTCGTGTGCCCAGTGCCATCTCCCCATGCCGACGAATTGAGACGTTGGCGTCGCATCGCAATGAGCCCTCCTGCATGTTGCCGTCGCAAATACCAAGATGGGTGACCAGTGTATGCAGTCTACGCATGTAATCAGCAGCCTGTTGTGCCGACCGAATGTCTGGTTCAGAAACGATTTCGAGCAATGGAGTTCCCGCCCTGTTCAGATCAATGCCAGTCACTCCCGGAAATTCATCATGCAGGGATTTGCCGGCATCCTCTTCCAGATGTGCTCGGGTAATTCCGACGGTCTGCCGCGAACCGTCGACCATTGTGTTCAGCGTGCCGCCGACAACGATTGGAATCTCATATTGGCTGATCTGATAGCCTTTAGGCAGGTCCGGATAAAAATAGTTCTTGCGTGCGAATATGGATCTGCGATTGATTTGCGCTCCGATCGCGATACCAAACCTCACGGCCATCCGCACAGCTTCCACATTGCAAACCGGCAATACGCCAGGAAGAGCGACGTCAATCAGGCACGCCTGTTGGTTGGGTTCAGCACCGAATTCAGTTGAGGCGCCCGAAAAAATCTTGCTCCGGGTGGCAAGCTGAATGTGAACTTCCAGACCGATTACCGATTCCCAATCACTCATCAGGCCAGATCCGGGGTTGCAAGATGGTAGTCGGTATGGTTTTGGTACAGATGTGCCGCCTGCAACAGTCGTGCCTCCTGAAGATAAGGTGCGACGATATGCAGTCCGACGGGCAGTCCAAGATCGTCAAATCCCGCGGGTATTGAAACAGCCGGAAGTCCCGCCAGGTTGACCGCCGCGGTATAGACATCGTTGAGGTACATGAGAACCGGATCGGACATTTTCACACCCATCTCGAAAGCCGTCGTCGGCGTGGTCGGCCCCACGATCAGGTCACAGGTTTCGAAAACCCGGCTGTAGTCGTCTGAAATGAGTCGTCGAACCTGCTGCGCCTTTACGTAGTAGGCGTCATAGTAGCCATGGGAGAGTACATAAGTGCCGATCATGATTCTTCTGCGAACTTCCGGTCCGAACCCCTCACTACGTGTTCTTCGGTACATTTCTTCCAGATCTTCTCCGTGATCGCTTCGGTATCCATATCGCACACCGTCAAATCGGGATAGATTTGAAGAGGCTTCGGCCGGTGCGATGACGTAATAGCACGGAATCGCCGCGTCGCTGTTTGGCAGTTTCACATCAATCAGACTGGCTCCCAGAGATTCAAACTGTCCGATCGCACGCTGAACAATCTCACCAACCTTGGCGTCCAGTCCGGCTGTGAAATATTCTTCAGGCACGCCGATGCGGAGATTCTCAAGCGGTGTCTGCAGTTGCTGTGTGCACTGCGGTGGCGGTATATCCAGCGAGGTCGAGTCTTTCGGATCGAATCCGCACATGGAATCGAGCAGCAAGGCTGCGTCCTCGGCGCTTCGGGCAAATATCCCCGCCTGATCCAAAGACGAGGCAAACGCAACCATACCGAAGCGGGAGACGCGGCCATAACTGGGCTTGACCCCCGTAATCCCGCAAAATGCTGCAGGTTGTCGGACCGAGCCGCCGGTATCGGTTCCAGTCGCCGCCGGGACCAATCCGGCTGCAACCGCGGCGGCTGAGCCGCCCGAACTGCCGCCCGGTACCCGCGAGATGTCCCATGGGTTCAATACGGGTTGATAATGGGAGTGTTCTGACGATGATCCCATGGCGAACTCATCCATATTTGTCTTGCCGATGGTGATGGCGCCGGCTGCTGACAGCTGTTCCACCACAGTGGCATCGTATGGGGAGACAAAATTACTGAGTATCTTGGAGCCGCAGGACGTGAGCAGGCCTTTTGTACAAAAGATGTCCTTGTGTGCGATTGGAATGCCTGCCAGGGGACCGCATGCGGCATCGTTGTGCCTGGCTTCATCAATCTTGCGGGCTTTTTCGGTTGCGCCTTCACGGTCGACGGTAATGAAAGCGTTCAACTGTCTCTCATTGTCAATCCGGTTCAGATACTCCTCACACAGTTCGAGACTCGATATTTCCCCGTTGTCCAGCGCATCGGAAATTTGCTTGAGTTCAGCATTTGCCAGATTCATGGGAAACTTGGATTGCGACTGTGGAGTGGACTGTGCTGTGAAATTGCGCCTGTGCGATCAATTCTGATACCCCTGAAATCTCTTTAGACAAGTCAAAAACAAGAAAAGCCCTGCCGGTATAATA